>JBBROR010000015.1:0-27131 GCA_038229175.1 Acetobacterales bacterium
GACCCCCGCCGGACCTGTCTGCCACGACATCACCTGCTCGCGCGCGTGAATTTCGGCCCCCTCGGCCTGGGCTGCATGCACATGCGCCACGATCGCGCGCTCGCTGGCGATGAAGCCGCCGTCCGGCTGATACACCGCCCGCGTTGTGGCCGGCAGGCGATACCCCGGAAAGCGCGTGTTGATCTGCTCCCCGGTCAGCACTTCATGCGCCAGGTCGTGCAACCGGGCCGAGAGCAACGCGCCCGTGAACAACGGATCGTCCTCCGGGCTGGCATCCAGCGATCCCGTGACATGCAGCACCTTCTTGCCCGTTGCCGCCTCCAGTGCGCGCCAGTTCTCGTAGGCCCGGCGCAGCAGCGGCACGTAGGAGGGATCTTCGTAATACGGCAGCCGGATAATGCGCGTCACGCCGTGCGACGAGCCCATGGCGTTCGGAATGTCGAACCGTTCCAGCCCCAGCACGCGCAGGCCGCGCTTTGCCAGATGCCAGCACGCGGCACTGCCCATGCCGCCGATACCCACCACGATTACATCGTATGCCATGTTTGAAGCCCTCGTTTCCGCGAAAGGCCAAGGTTGCCTGCACCCGCGCATCATGTCCCAGCCCGGCCGGCAACAAAAGGCGGCGTGCAGGCGTTGACCAGCACGCTGCCTCAGGAGACCACGTGTCGGACACCCAGAACACACCGCTGCCCGCCCACGTCAAAAGCGCAACGGGCTCGATCGCCAAGATGCAGGCAGAGCATCAACAAACCGCCACCCGCTCAGAATGGTTCGTCGAGCGTCTTGTGGCGTTTCTGGGTCGCCCGCGCACCGTCTGGGTGCTGACCGCCGTCGTGGCCGGATGGATTTTGATCAACAGCGTGCCTGACTGGTTCGGGATAAAGCAGATCGATCCACCGCCATTCTTTTGGCTCGGCACCGTCGCCACGCTGGCATCGCTGTATCTCGTGATCCTTATCCTCGCCACGCAGCGGCGTGAGCGGGTGCTGGCCAAGCACCACGAGCAGCTGACACTTCAACTGACCATGTTGAGCGAACAGAAGACTGCCAAGATCATCCAGCTTCTGCAGGAAATGCGGCGCGACAGCCCGCAATGGGCCGATCGGAAAGACGTGGAGGCGGATCTCATGGAGGCACCCGCCAATCCCCAGCTTGTGATCGACGCCATACGCACGTTGGGGACCAACGATCCGCCCCGCCCGTAGGGTCGACGCCATCACCATCCCAACGCGCCTCAAGCCCGCAGAGGCGGCATATCCTGCGGAATGTCGGGCGGCGGCAGTTCGATCGGCGTCTGCTGCGGCCCAGGCTCGGCTGGCGGCGGGCTTTCGGGCTCCTTGCCCGGCAGCGGCTGCGGGATTTCAGGCGAATTCGGCTCGGACATTGCATTACCTCATGACGACCGCAACAAAGTTCCGGCGGGTGCCATCCGCACCCGTCGGCTACAGGCTCAGTTGTTGTATTTGAATTCCGGCAGGGCCTTCAGCGAGTCCTTGGTGGCGCCACGCAGCATCATTGCCTTGTCGTGGATCTCCAGGCTGCTGTAAGGCACAACCACGTATTTCGTCCCCAGGCCCAGGAAACCGCCGACCGATAACACGGCGAACGGCACCTTCTCATTCGGCGTCACCAACAGGTCATCGATCGTGCCGATGGGCTGGTTGGTCTCGTTCACGACGCTGCTGCCCACGACCTTTGACGTGCGATAGCCCTTGGACACCATCGTTGGGTCCACCCGCACCAAGGTCACAGTCTGCGGCTTGCCTTGCGAGAACGCGGGCGCCAGGGGGGCAGTGAGTGCCGCGGCGACGATTGCGGCGCCTGCGAGCAGATTGATGGAATTTTTCATGTTGGTTGCCTTTCGGTCCATTGCGTGGCGTTGGCCAAATGCCTGCGCCCATCAACGAAAGTGAAATGGATGGCCAAAGGGTTTGGTTCCGCGCACAGCGCTGGAGGCTAGGCCGGGCCGTTTTGGATGAACCTGTGCTGCAGCGCCGGAGTGACCGCCCTCACGGCTCCGTGTTCTCGGGGAGTGGAACCAAATATGGCAAAAGCGGTTCCTAATTTTGCCACATTTGAGAGAGACCGAATGCCCCTGACAGCGCTGCGTGCAGATGAGACCGAGTTCGCGGCCATGCCCCATGCACGTCCTGCCGCCAGAAAGGTGCTGTTCGTGACGTCTGAGCTGACAGGCCTGCTGAAGTCCGGCGGCCTCGGCGAAATCTCGTCCTATCTCCCGCATATGCTGCGTCGGCAGGGGCTGGACGCCCGCATCCTTATTCCCGGCTACCGGGCCATCCTTCTAAAATATCCCGAGCTGAAGCCGAGCACGGTGCTTCCTGGGCTGGCGGAGATCCCCCGCTGCGGCATCGCCAAGCTACAGACCGAAGATGGCCTGCTGCTCTACGTCGTGATGTGCGACGAACTCTATGACCGCGAGGGCTCGCCCTATGGCGACTCCGACGGCCAGGAGTTCGGCGACAACGATCTGCGCTTCGCCCGCCTGGGCCTCGCCGCGCAACAGATCGTGGCAGGAAATGCCGATCTGCGCTGGCAGCCGGACGTTGTGCATGTCAACGACTGGCCGTCGGCGATGGCACCCGCCTACATGGCCTGGCGCGGCACGTTGGCGCCCAGCATCATGACCGTGCACAACCTGGCCTATCAGGGCCTGTTCGAACGCCACCGCTGCCGCGCGTTGGGCATCCCCGATGCGGCGTTCCAGACCGATGGCGTGGAATTCCACGGCAAGATGTCGTTCCTCAAGGCCGGGCTTTTCTATGCCTCCCATCTTACCACCGTGAGCCCCACCTACGCCCGCGAGATCCTCACCGCGGAGCTTGGCTGCGGCCTCGACGGCCTGCTGCGCACGCGCGCCGAAAAAGGCCAGCTCACGGGCATCCTGAACGGGATCGACGACAGCTACGATCCGCAATCAGATCCCCATCTCCAGCATCATTTCGGACGCCATGACCTGGCCGGAAAGCAATCCAACGCCGCCGATGTGCGGGACGTTTTCAAGCTCACCAACACCACCGGCCCGCTGTTTGCCCTCGTCTCCCGCCTGGTGCACCAGAAGGGGGTCGATCTCGTGGTCGATGCGGCGCACGAAATTTTGCAGGCCGGTGGCGCATTGGTGGCAACCGGCCAGGGGGAGCCGCATCTGGAAGCGGCCATGACGCAGCTGGCAGCCCAGCATCCCGGGTCGGTGGGCGTGCGCATCGGCTTCGATGAGACGATCGCCCGAAGGATGTATGCCGGCAGCGATTTCCTGCTGATGCCGTCACGCTTCGAGCCATGCGGCCTCAGCCAGATGTACGCCCAGCGCTTTGGCTCGCTGCCCATCGCCCACAAAACCGGCGGCCTCGCCGATACCATCCAGGACAACGTGACGGGCTTCCTGTTCGATAAACCCTCCGCCGCCAATCTCAGCCGGACCATCCGCCGCGCGGTTCGCGCCTTCGCGGGTGGCCGGGTCATCGACAGGATGAAGGACGCCGCCATGCAGCGGCCGTCGGGATGGGCGGACGCGGCGCGTGGCTATCGCGACGTCTACGCCCGCGCCTTCGCCGTTGGCGCCACAGCTTAGACCGATGGACGACGTCTCGATCGAGCGGCATCGCATGTATATGCGCCGCGCCATCGAGACGGCGCGAAAGGCACCGCAATTTCAGGGCGCGGCACCCATCGGCTGTGTCATCGTGCGCGATGGCCAGGTGATCGGCGAGGGCAGCAACGAAGTGGGCCCGCAATGCGATCCCACGGCACATGCGGAGATCGTCTCCATTCGCCGTGCCGCCACATTGCTTGGCCAACCCGACCTGTCCGGCGCCACGCTCTACTCCACGTTGCAGCCTTGCGGCATGTGCACCATGGCGTCGATCTGGTCGAAGGTGGATCGCATTGTCTTCGGCGCCGAACGGCACCAGGTGCATGCGATGTATTTCGAGGATCGCCATCTCGACACGATGGATTTCATCAATGACGCTTTCCGGGACGATCTTGATGTTATCCCGGCTGTCATGTCCGAGGAGTGTGCGGCGCTGTACTGGAAGCCTGACGACAAGCCGCCGACGTGAAATCCTGGTGGCCGGGACCGACACGGCCTTGAACCCTCGGTCCTGCAAAACCCGCTGGTTTGGCATGGTCATGGTCATCAGTGCTGGGCTTCTGCCTGCGCCTCATGCGTCAGAAATGCCACAGGAAGCTGTTGGAAGATCGCGCCCGCCGCCAACCGCGCAGACCCCGCATGCTCGGCTCCCGTTAACGCATCGCGAAACCCCAGTGCGGACCAACGCTTCGGCAACACCAGCCCGGTGCCGGCCCAGACATTGCCGGGAAGCTGCAGAGTGCGTGCATCAGGCGCCAGCAAAGCGGCGTGCAGAGTCACGGCCACGATCGTCACCATCGGATCCCGCGTGGCATGGCCGGGGCCGGACTGCCTGCGGTAGCGCGCGAAGGCCAGAACATGCCCCGCGGCCGAACCCTCCACGGTCAGCGGCAGATATTGCGCCTCAGCAAAGAACGCTGTGTGCAGCTTGCGGAACGCCAGCGCACGCATGATCAGCGTTTGCTTGATCTGCCCGTCATGCCAGGCCGATAGCTGGTTTTGCAACGGCGTGTTTGCGGTCGCGATGCCCGCTTCCCGCACGGCGTAGTCCACTGGCCTGCGATTGTCCGGATCGACCAGTGAAAAATCCCAGCGATCGGCGCCCTGGTAAAGATCGGGCACGCCCGGGCAGGTGAAGTGCAACATGCTTTGCGACAGGCCTGCAATGGCGCCCGCCGGCCCAATCCGGGCAGCGAACGCGGCAATCTCATCCACCACCCGCGACCCGCGCGTGGGATCCAGCACTTTGAAGATGAAGTCTCGGCACGCGCCCTCGTAAACCTCGTCCGGCGCCACCCATGCCGTGCGATGCTTGGCCTCCCGCAACGCCTTTTGCTGCCAGGTGGCGATGCGCTCGGCAAATGCGTTGACGCCCTCTGCATCGGTGCTGGCAAGGCCGGGTGGCCAGCCGGCCACCAGCATCTGGTAGAGCATCGTCTCGGTCGCAGGCTCCGGCGCCATCAGGCGATCAAGCTCCCGCCGCAACGGCGCATTGAGGCGAGACCAACGCCGCACCGCCGTCGCCCATTCTTCATGCACCTCGCTCAGCACCGCCAAGCGCACGCGCAGGTCGGCGCCGCGCTTGTGGTCGTGCGTCGCGGTAGCCAACATCGCACCGGGATATTTCGTCTGGCGTTCAGCGCAGGTTGCGTGAAAAGACGCGATCGACCGAGAGAACTGCGCCGGGCTGGACCCCACCTCGTTGCGCGACAGCAGGCGCCCATAGCGATAGAACGCCGTGTCTTCCATCGACTTTGCCGCCACCGGCGACGAAAGCTGCTCGAACCGCACAATCCCCCGCAACCGCTCCCGCCGGCGCGGCCCGGGCGGCAGGCTGCGGGCCGATTCCCCGCCCAGCCACAGGTTGATCTGCGCCAACAGCGGATAATCTGCCGCCCGCATGTTCCGCCGCGCGCCGGCCATCGCCCAGGCCAGCACGTTGTCATCGTTGCGCGGCCGCCCGGCCAGGCCCGCATAAAGCCGATAGACCGGGAAATGCACCAGGATCTCCACCAAGGCGCGGCGAATGGCGGTCAGTGTGTAGTCTCGCGTGGCCAGGTCGTCGCGCGCCACCCGCAGCAGGGCGGCGGCGGTGCCGTTCAGCTCGCTTGCCAACGCATCGCGCAGAATTACCCGCCGCGCCGCGCGTTCCTCATCCTCATAGCTCGCCTCGCTGCCCGTCATCTCCCGCCACAGATCGGCCAAGGGCTGTTCGCCGGCAGCGTGATGGAGAACCGCGCCTACCTGGTCCATGAAATCATAGCCGGTGGTGCCGTCCGTCATCCATTCGGTGGGCAGGCGCTCATGCCCCGCCAGGATTTTCTCCACCACGATGTAGGGTGGCCCAGCGGGCGCGGTGGCGGGGCGCTGTCGTCCGGCGGTCTCCATGCGGCGACGCAGCTTGCGGCAGTAGGCGCGCGGATCGGCCAGTCCATCGACATGATCCACCCGCACGCCATCGATCAGCCCGGTGGCGTAAAGCTGCAGGATCAGCGCGTGGGTGGCATCGAACACCGCCGGAACCTCGGCCCGCAGGCCGGCCAGCGACGTGACGTCGAAGAACCGCCGCCAGTTGATCTCATCGGCCGCCGCGCGCCACCACACCATGCGGAAATGCTGGCGGTCGAGCAGCCGATGCATCCGCGCGCGACTTTCAGGATGCGTGGGATCAAAGCGCGCCAATGCCCCGGCGATGGCGTCAGCACCTTCAACGGTGGCGGCAAGCTGGGCCAGCCTTGCCTGCATGGCCCCCGCGGCGGCGCGCGCCACGGCGCGGTTGGAGCCGGGTGCCACGGCCTGCGCGTAGGTGCCCACCATGTCGCCGAACACGATCTGGTAGGCGGGTGGCGTGATTGGAAACACATGCTCGCCATAAAGTGCCGCAAGCTTTCCCGTGGCGGCATCGAGGCGCAACGTGATGTCGCCGGCATCGAGGCATTCGCCGTAGGGACCGCCCAGGAACGGCGCCTGGATGCGGTTGTGCAGCGCCTGGTCCGGCGGCAGCCAGTCGATATCGAAGAACCCTGCATACGGGCTGGATCTGCCCCATTCCAGCACATCCAGCCACCACGCGTTATCGGCCCCCCCCACGCCCATATGGTTGGGCACGATGTCGATGATCAGCCCCATCCCTTGCGCGCGGATCACCGAAACCATCCGCCGAAACCCGGCCTCGCCGCCGAATTCGGCATTGATCGAACCGTGGTCGACAATGTCATAGCCATGCATGGAGCCGGGGCGGGCCGTCAGGATAGGCGAGGTGTAGACGTGGCTGATGCCGAGGCGTGCCAGATACGGCACAATGGCGGCGGCATCGTCGAAGGTGAATTCCTTGTGCAGCTGCAGGCGCCCGGTGGCGCGCGGCAGCGTTTTTGCAGGTACCGTGTTGTCAGGCATTCGTCGGCTCCGTCATGCTGACCTCCGTCGTGAAGCCAGGCAGATGCTCCGCCGTGCTCCGCGGTTCCGTGCAATAAACAATGCGCTCCTCCGGCGGCGGGCAGCGCACGGCCTCAGCCGCCAAATTCGCAGATACCGTCAGGATCGCACCGTTTTTGAGCCGCCAGCGTGCCCGTGCGCCGCATGTGCCCAGAGCGGCACCGTCCAGTGCCATGGCACCTGGAATCTGCGGCATGATCTCGGCCCGGCGCAGCCCCAGCAGCACGCGATGCAAGTGCAGCCACGCGGCGTGATCGGCCTGGCTCATCTCGGTGGGGTCGATCATGCTGGCCTTGAACGTGTCGGCGTCGTTCGGGTCCGGAATGCGTTCGCGCTTTTCAGGGTCTGCGAAATCCTCGAACTTTGCGAATTCCTGCCGGCGCCCATGCGCCACCGCCTCGGCCAGTTCGTCGGTGTAGCCCGAGAAATACAGGAACGGCGTCGATGCCGCCCATTCCTGGCCCATGAAGAGCAACGGGATCTGCGGCGTTAGCAGCAGCAGCGCCGTGGCCGCCCGCATCGCCCTGGGATGCGACAGATCCGCCAGCCGCTCTCCAAAGGCCCGATTGCCGACCTGGTCATGATTCTGAAGGCAGATGACGAACGCGGTGCTCGGCAGATGGGCGCTCGGCGTGCCGCGCGGCCCCCCCCGGTGGGGCGAGCTCTCGCCCTGATAGGCGAAACCTTCCGTGAGGCAACGCGCCAGCATGGTGCTGGTGTTCTGGGCGAAGTCTTCGTAATAGGCGTCCTGCTGCCCGGTGAGCAAAACGTGGACGCAATGGTGAAAATCATCCGCCCACTGGCCATCGAAGCCGTCTGCGTCTGTGCTTTCGCGCAAAAGCGCGGAATCGTTGTGCTCGTTCTCCAGAACAAGATGCACGTGCCGGTCCGGTCCCGCCGCGGCACGGATCTCGTGGGCCATGCGCGCCAGGAAATCATCGTCCCCGATGGCGTGCACGGCATCGAAGCGCAGCCCATCGAAACGGAAATCGCGGATCCAGTATAACGCGTTCTCGATGAAGAAGCGTTGCACCTGCGGCCGGCGAAAATCGATCGCGTCACCCCACGGGGTCGTGCGGTCATGCCGGTAGAAATCGCCGGCGTATGCGCTGAGGAAATTCCCCTCCGGTCCGAAATGGTTATAGACGACATCGAGGAACACCATCAGCCCAAGAGCGTGGGCGGTGTCGACCAGATGCTTCAGTTCGTCTGGCGTGCCATACGTGCCGTCGGGCGCGTAGGGCAGCACGCCGTCATAGCCCCAGTTATGCGGGCCGGAGAACGCGGCAATCGGCATCAGCTCCACCGCCGTCACGCCAAGATCCGCCAGGTTGGCCAACTGCGCCGTCACTTTGGCAAAACCACCGAGCGCGCCCACATGCAGCTCGTAGATCACCGCCTCATGCCACGGGCGGCCTTTCCAATCCGGGTTTTGCCACCGATAGGAACGTGGATCGACCACAATGCTGGGGCCATTCACTTCATGGGCCTGCGCATGCGAAGCGGGGTCCGGCACCGTGAGATCTGGGCGCACGCGGAACAGGTATTTCGCCCCTGCGCCGCATGCCACTTCCGCCTCGAACCACCCCTCTGCCTTGGCCTGCATTGCAACGGGGGCAAGACCCTCAACCTCCACCGTCACCACGTCCAGGTCTGGTGCCCACAACCGAAACCGTGTGGTATTTCCGCTGAGCCACGCTCCGAACGATCGCTCTGGGCCGCTCATGCGGCGAGCAGCCTACGCGCCAGTTCGGCGAGCCCCCGCATCGGCACCGACAGCCAGGTAACGCGATTGGCAGCTTCGTAGTTGATCTCGTAGGCGGCTTTCTGGATCAGAAACAGATCGAGCAGCTGAGGCTCCGTCTCCATGCTGGCCCAACGCTGCGGTGCTTGTTCGTGCACGTTGCGATACGCGTCAAGGAACGCCTTCGTCGCGGCCTCGTGCGCGGTGCGCAGGAACGGGCCGGTGCGCTCGCCGATCCGCAGCGTCTGCACCGCGATACCTGATGTCGCCATCGCCCGGGCATAGTCGAACGAGCGCAGCATGCCGGCCACATCGCGGAACGGCGAGTATTTTGCCCGCCGCTCGTCCAACGGTCGCGCCGGCTCGCCTTCAAAGTCGATGAGATACACGTCATCCACCGCCACCAGCATCTGGCCCAGATGAAAATCGCCGTGGATGCGGGTCTTCAGCGCACCTGGAACCGCTTTCGCCAGGGTGCCAATCTCGGTCCTCAGCGCCGCCTCATGCGCGATCAGGAATTCGGCGTCGGACTGTGTGTCGGCGTCCGGCCATGAAGCGGCGGTCCGGATCGCCGCGAAGGCGCCATCGAGCTGGCTGGATACATCGGCCGCCCAGGCATCCGCATCCTTTCGCGTCGCCTTCTCGGGCGCGAAGGCCGGGTCATCGGATGGCCGCGCCAGGCTCGCGTGCAACTCTCCCAGCCTGCGGCCGACGGTGGCGGCGAACATGATATACGGCGTCATGGAATGTTCAGCGTCGGTTGGCTGGTCTTCCGGGCCAGCCAGGCTTTCGATCGCCTTGCCCAACGTGTCCTGCGTCCACTGCCAGCCATCGCCCTGGTTGAACAGGAACGCCTGCAGCACGATCAGCGCCTGTTCCGTGCCGTCCGGCAGAACCCGCCAGACCGAGCCGAGCAGCGCCGGCGTGTTGGCGTAGCCGATGGCGGTCAGGTGGTTGGACATCTCGATCTCAGGGTGGATGCCCGGATGCACCCGGCGCAACACTTTCAGCATCGCCGCATTGCCGATGATCTGCGAGCTGTTGGATTGTTCGGCCGACAACCTGCGGATCGCCGCATCGGCCGGGATATTCACCTCGGCCATGTTTGGCGTGGCGATAAAACGAACCTCGCCATCGTCCATCGTCAGCACCGTTTGCGCGCGCAGCCCCGCCAGCACCGCCTGCGGCAGGGCATCGACAGCGAACGCATCTGTCAGCAGCCCGGTGCGCCGCACCTGCCGCACGCGGGCCAGCGCCAGTTGCTGTTCCAGCGCGCCCATGGGGGCGTCATCCCAGGCCACCGCCAACGGAATCAGATAGGTGTCGGTGCGTTTGCCTGACTGCACATCGAATTCAGCCAGCATCACGCTGTTATCGCCGATGAGGGCCGTGCGGGCCAGCTTCACCGAGCGAACCGTTTCGTCCTTGGAGGCGAACCAGCGGCGCAAACCCAGGTATTTCGGCACGATCTCAGTTTCAAGCCGCTGCCGGGACGCAGGTTGGAGAATATCCCGCACCCCGTGGCGCAGCACCAGTGTCGCATATTCCGGCATCGCCTCTGGCGTTGGGATGTGCCAGGCCGGCAGCGCATTGTCCTGGGCCAACATGAACCAGTAGAACGCATAGGCCGGGAACGTCAGCTGGTAGGGCAACAGCCCCACAGGCGGGAAGGCGGAGCCGCCGATCAGATCCACAGGCACGGTGCCGGCAAATTCCGAAAGATCCAGTTCCACCGCCTGCGGCGTGCGGGACAGATTGCTGACGCACAGGATGGTGGCGCCTTCGTAAATTCGGACAAACGCGAGGATCTTGCGATTGCTCGGATTGAGAAACCGCTGCGCGCCGCGCCCGAAAGCACGCTGCTTCCGGCGTATCGACAGCATCCTGCGTGTCCAATTCAACAGGGAATGCTGGTCGGTGTCCTGCGCCTCGACATTGACCGACGCGTAGCCATACGACGGATCCATGATCGGCGGCAGCACCAGCGCCTCGGGCGCTGCGCGGGAGAAGCCGCCATTGCGGTCTGGCGACCACTGCATCGGCGTGCGAACGCCGTCGCGGTCGCCCAGATGGATGTTGTCGCCCATCCCGATCTCGTCGCCGTAATAGATCACCGGCGTGCCGGGCATGGACAGCAGCAGGCTGGTCATCAATTCCATGCGGCGCCGGTCGCGCTCCAGCAGCGGCGCCAACCTGCGACGGATGCCAAGATTGATCCGCGCGCGGCGGTCGGCGGCGTAGGTGTTCCACAGATAGTCGCGCTCACTGTCTGTCACCATTTCAAGCGTCAACTCGTCATGGTTGCGCAGGAACACCACCCACTGGCAGTTCTCCGGGATATCCGGCGTCTGGCGCATGATGTCCGTGATCGGAAAACGATCTTCCTGCGCGATGGCCATGTACATCCGCGGCATTAGCGGAAAATGAAACGACATGTTGCATTCGTCGCCATCGCCGAAATACTGCTGCGCGTCTTCTGGCCATTGGTTGGCTTCCGCCAGCAGCATCTTGCCGGGCGCATACGAATCCATTTCGGCGCGAATGCGCTTCAGGATGGCGTGCGTCTCCGGCAGGTTTTCGTTGTTGGTGCCTTCGCGTTCAACCAAGTAGGGCACCGCATCAAGCCGCAGCCCGTCCACCCCAGTGTCGAGCCAGAAGCGCATGATCGACAGGACTTCGTCGAGGACACGCGGGTTGTCGAAGTTCAAATCTGGCTGATGGGAGTAGAACCGATGCCAGAAATAGGCGCCGGCTTCCGCATCCCATGTCCAGTTCGATTTTTCCGAGTCCACAAAAATGACCCGGGTTCCGGCATAGGCGGTGTCGGTGTCGGACCACACATAGTAATCACGTGCGGCACTGCCCTTCTTCGCGGTCCGGGCGCGCTGAAACCACGGATGCTGATCCGATGTGTGGTTGATCACCAGCTCGGTTACCACGCGCAGGCCGCGGGCATGGGCCGCCGCGATGAGCCGGCGAAAATCGGCCATCGTGCCGTAATCGGGGTTCACGCCGCGGTAATCTGCGATGTCGTAGCCGTCATCGCGCAACGGCGAGGGGTAGAACGGCAGCAGCCAGATGGTGTCTGCTCCCAGCTCGGCGATATAATCAAGCCGTGAGATCAGGCCAGGAAGATCGCCAATCCCGTCGCCGTTGGAATCCTGAAACGACTTCACATGCAACTGGTAGATCGTGGCGTCACGATACCATTGCGGATCGACCGCCGTGCTCAGAAGGTTGGCGCGCGGCTTTGGTGTGCGGGTCGCAGCAGTCATATGGTTTGAGTCCGGTTGGCACGCCAAATGGCAAACGGCATGCGTGTTGGATCGAGCGTCAATTCGTTCAGGCCCAGTGCCCAACTCTCGGTGCCACCTTGCATCAGGTCCTGCATCACCAGGGGTGAGTCCTCGGGCAGGCCCAGCAATGCGGGCCAGACATCGATCGTGCACACTTGCGTGGCGCGCGGGTCAAAGCTGACGGCCACCAGCACAACATTGTCATGGTCGTGGCTGGATTTGACGTAGCACAGCACCTGATCGTTGCCCGTTTCAAGGAAGCGCACGCCAAGATGGCTCTGCAGCGCCGTGTTTTCGCGGCGAATGCGGTTCAGTTGGGTAATCTCGGTTACGATATTGCCGGGCTGCGCCAAATCCCACTGGCGCAACTGGTATTTCTCGGAATCGAGATATTCCTCTTTACCGTCATGCGATTGCGCCTCGCACACCTCAAAGCCGTTATAGACGCCCCAGAGTCCCGACAGCGTGGTGGCCAGGGCGGCGCGGATCAGAAATCCCGGCCGGCCGGAATTGTGCAGGAAGGTTGGATTGATGTCGGGCGTGTTGACGAAGAAGTTCGGCCGAAAGAAGTCACGCACCGGCGCCGCGTTCAGCTCTGTCACATACTCGCGCATCTCACGCGCCGTGTTGCGCCAGGTGAAGTAGGTGTAGGACTGGTTGAAGCCGAGCTTGCCAAGCCGATACATCATCTTCGGCCGCGTGAAGGCTTCGGACAGGAACATCACCCCAGCGTCTCGCTTGCGGATATCTGCGATCATCCATTCCCAGAACGGCAGCGGCTTGGTGTGCGGATTGTCTACACGGAAGATGCGCACACCCTGGTTCACCCAGAACTGTACGATGTCGCGCAGCGCCTCCCACAGTGACGGCATCGCGGCCTTGGCGTAGAACGCCACGTTCACGATGTCCTCGTATCGTTTCGGTGGATTTTCCGCGTACTGGATGGTCCCGTCTGGCCGCCAGTTGAACCATTCAGGATGCTCTTGCAGCCAGGGGTGATCGGGGGCGCACTGGATCGCAAAGTCGAGTGCCACCTCCAGCCCCATCTCGGCGGCAGACGCGATCAGGCGGCGGAAATCGTCAAGCGAGCCGAGGTCTGGGTGCACGGAATCGTGCCCACCTTCGGACGCGCCGATGGCATAGGGGCTGCCGGGATCATCCGGCCCCGCCACCAGCGTGTTGTTGCGGCCCTTGCGGTTGGTTCGGCCGATCGGGTGGATGGGCGGCATGTAGAGGACGTCGAAGCCCATGTCGCGGATGACCGGCAAACGCTCGATCACATCGTCGAATGTGCCGTGACGGTCGGGCTCACTTCCCTGGGAGCGTGGAAAGATCTCATACCAGCTGGCAAAACTGGCCGCCTGACGTTCCACATCAACGACCAGCTCACGTGGATGGCGCACCCGGAATGCGCGCGCGTCGGCCTGTTGCATCAGCCTGGCGGTGCCGCCATCGGCCAGCAGACTGTAGTGCTCGCTACCATCGGTGTTGGCGAGCCGCGTGACGAGGTCGGCAAGTGCTGGATTGCCGCTGCGTTCGGCGGCGTGGGAGACAAGCTTCATACCCTCCTGCACCTCCACCGCCACCGGCTGGCCGGCACCATGTTTTTGAGCCATGTTCGCGCACAGGCTGGCGAATTCGTCGACCCAGGCTTCAACGGTGAACACCACCTGCCCCAGCCGATCCATCGGGATCCGCGCCAGCCAACGATCGTTTCCCTGCAGCGCCATGGAAACTTCGCTCCAGGCCAGGGTCTCGACCGGCCGCCATAGAACCACCGCGGCCAGGATATCGTGCCCGTCGCAAATGATGTCGCACCCGACCTCCAGATCCTGCCCCATCAGGGTTCGTGCGGGGAAACGGCCGTCGTCGATAGCAGGCGATACCGCCTCGATCGCGATCCGTGGGGCTTGGAAGAATGCCATATCTGCGGGCATCACCGTCTGGTCCGGCATCATGCGGCTTCCTGCATGTTGCACTGCAGGCTGATATTGCTGCGAACAAGGTCGTGGATGAAGCCAAGCTTGGCAACAACTGTCGGTGCAATCACGAACGGATAGAAATCCGGCTGCCCGATGCAGCGGTTGAGGCTGTTCACGGTCAGTGTGATGGGATGCCAGACCTGCACCAGTTGTTCGATCGTGCCCTCCCGGTATGGGTCCAGCCGATCCGCACTGATGGTGTCGGGCATGGACATGTGGGGCGGGCGCAGGCGCAGGCCGTAGGCCCCGGCCATTTCCAGCGTATCCACAATGTGGATGTAGTGCGCCCAGGTTTCGGCGAAATCCTCCCATGGATGCGCGCTGGCATAGGCACTCACGAAGCTCTGGTCCCAGTTGATGGACGGCCCGGTGGCGTAATAGGTTTCCAGCGCCAGCCCGTAATCCAAACTGTCATCACCGAAGATGGCGCGGCAGGCTTCGAGTTTGCCCCCGTCGCGGACCAGACGATCCCAGTAATAGTGCCCGATCTCGTGGCGGAAATGGCCCAGCAGGGTTCGGTAAGGCTCGCCCATGCGCACACGCCGCCGCTCACGCACCACGTCGTTGGCTTCCGCGAGATTGAGCGTGATCACGCCGTTATCATGGCCGGTCATCACCGCCGGCTGGGCGGCGCCAGGGCCAGCCAGCGGATCTGCCAGGAAGTCGAACGCAAGCCCCGTGTCGGGCTGCTCAAGTCGTGTCGCCAAGGGCAGTTTCATGCGCAGCAGAGAGTAGAAAAGGTGGTGCTTCGCCTGCTCCACCCGCCGCCAGTTCTGTAGGTTCTCATCGATGGCAAGGTCTGGAATGGTGCGGTTATGCCGACAGGCCACGCAAAAACGGTTCCCCCCCGACCTTGCAACCAACCAGTTGCAGGCGTCATGGTCCGCGTTCGCACAGAACACATACTCCACGTCGTCTCCTGGAATACGCCATCCTTCGTCGATCGGATCGACATCGGACAGTATTTCACTGCGCGGGGCGAATGCAAGGCGATGGCCGCATTTCACGCACTGGCGATTATCAAAATGAAGAATTTGGCTGCATTC
The DNA here is from genome assembly GCA_038229175.1 of Acetobacterales bacterium. Lineage (GTDB taxonomy): Bacteria > Pseudomonadota > Alphaproteobacteria > Acetobacterales > Acetobacteraceae > CAIQQQ01. Next base: position 15,117 of record JBBROR010000015.1, read on the forward strand.
CTGACAGGAGAACAGTTTCATGATCCGGGCACACCATTGCTGCGCCATCGTCCCAGCGTGGTGGCGCAGGGCGATCGCGGTTTGAGCGTGGAGTTTCAAGCGGGCGTGGGGGCTGAAGGTTCCGGATTACCGCGGCAAATACGCCACACAGTGCCGGCGGGCGTCATGCCACCACCTTGGGAACCCTGGGCGTAAGGCGGCGTTTGGTGATTGGAAATTTCTGCGGGGCGAGACCGGCATGGCACGACACGACACAGGGCATACCAGCCCAGCCGCGGGCGGGCGCGTTGCGGTGGCCATACCGGTGCACAATGAGGTAAGCCTCATCACGCCCTGCCTCATGGCCCTGGCCTCGCAGACCGTGACGGAGGGTTTCGACGTTGTGGTGCTCCTCAACAACTGCGCCGATGGCACCGAGATTGTGGTGGAACGTCTGTCACGGACGCTGCCGTATCGGCTGCAGGTGCATGAGTATTGGCTTGACCCCGAAGTGCTCAACGCCGGCGTGGCACGTCGCCTGGCCATGTTGCATGCGGCCGCCTTCGTGGGTGCCATGGGCGTTCTGATGACCACGGACGCCGATGCCTGCGTTCCGCCGGACTGGATCGAGGCGAACCTGCGACATATCGACGCAGGGTGCGACGCCGTGGCCGGCACGACCCGGATAGACCCCGAAGACGAAGCGATGTTGCCAGCGCGTCTGGGCGAGGACGAGGCGCGGGTGATAAAATTCGCATGCCTGCTCGACGAGATCGACAGTCTGCTCGATCCAACGGCGCATGACCCTTTCCCGAGGCACACCGAACATTCCGGCGCCAGCATCGCCGTGCGTGCCGACATGCACGATCGGACCGGTGGATTTCCAGGTTTCGCCAGCGGCGAGGACCGCAGGTTCATCCAATCGCTGCAACTTCACGACGCAAAAATCCGCCATGCACCCGAGATCGTGGTGACGGTCTCCGGCCGGCTTACGGGGCGCGCCGTTGGCGGAATGGCAGAAACCATGACCCGCCGGATGCGCCAGCCGGATGTGTGGCTCGACGACGCCCTTGAGTCAGCACCGCGCCGCATGCGCCGCACCGGGCTGCGGGCCGCGCTCCTGCGTGCACGCACCGAGGGTGTGACGCGTGAAGGGCTTGCTGGCCTGGCCTCCAGCCTTCGGGTGACGCCCGCCTTGGTTGAGCGGGCCTTGCTGGCGCGCAGCTTCGGGGCGGGATGGGCGGATCTCGAACGGGTGAGCCCGACATTGATGCGCGTGCCGTTGCGGGTGATGGATCTGGCGCATGAGACCGCCCTGGCGATGCGCGTCCTGCACGACATCCGGGCCGGCCAGGCGCTTAAGACGCGAGAATATCCAGCCGATAACGCGATGTTCGCGATTGCCGATGGCAGCGCAGTACTGGCTGCACCGCTTGAATGAACGCGTCGGCCGCTTCGTCCCCGGTATGGGGGGAAGCGGTGTCGCCGAGCCAGTTCACCAGCACCACCATGCCCTCGCCCTCAAGGGTGGCCCGCGTCCTCGCCGCAGTCGCCAGAAGATCGGGACCCGAAAGATAGTAGAGCACCTCGGAGAACACGATGAGGTCAAAACTGCCCTTTGGCCAGCTTGCCGGTATGGCCATCCGTTCGAAACAAAGATGTGTCAGTGCGGCACTCTCACGACGGGCCCGCTCCAGGACGGTTTCCACAAGATCGACTGCGAGCAGGCCGCGGCAATGCGCCGCCAGCCTGCGGGACAATACGCCGAACGAGCAGCCGACCTCTAACCCGCGCACGAAAACCCGGCCTTCCAGGGCATCGCAGGTGGCAGCGTATTTGTCCTGTTCGTAGGCCGATGTCGCGTAGTCCCACGGGTCTGCCGTGGCGGCATAGAGTCGCTCGAAATAGCTGGTGCCATCGCTATGGCTCATGGGTTCACCAGAAAGCTTTCATGGTCTGACCAGCACCGTGCCAGCGTGGCTGGGTCCAACCGGAACCCCGTGGGATCGTCTTGAATGAGATCGGTGGTCTGTGACCGATGGGCCGCGAGTGCCGCCGCACGCTGCTCGGCATGCGGCGCCACCGGCAGGCGCCAGCCGGCGGCGGGATGGTGTTCGATCGGGCTTTCTGCGTTCAGCGTCCAGCCCCAGACCGGATAGGACAGATGGCGCTGGCCGGTGAGTGTGGCCAGGGTGCGCGCCATGCGATGGGTTGCCAGATGATCGCAATGGGGATCGGCGGCCCAAGGTGCGAAGATCACCGCCGGGCTGGCCTGGCCTACAATTCCTGCCAAAATCGCCACAGCGGTATCAAACCCTGGCCCATCGTGCGGTGCCGCGGTGTCCGGCAGGCGCAGGAAATAAACATCGCTGAAATCGACGCCAAGAATGGCGACAGCACAGATCGCCTCGCGCTCGCGCAACGCGGCCAGGCGTGGTGGCGCGAAGACCTGCGAGCGCGGGTGAGAGCCGGCACCGTCCGTTATAAAAACGATCCTTGGACGCAACCTGGCTGCCGCCGCCGCGGCGATCAGCGCGCCGCAGCCGATGGTCTCGTCATCTTGATGCGGGGCCAGCACCACCGGGGTGGCACCGCCCAGCAGCGCGTGCAGAGATGTCGCCGGAAAGGCCCTGATGGCGGCATGGGCTTCTCCGGCGGATGGCATCAGGCCATCACCTTGTTCAGCCGGATCGGCATCAGGCCATCACCTTGTCCAGCCGGATCGGCAGGTCGCGGATGCGCTTGCCGGTGGCGTGGTAGACGGCGTTGGCGATGGCGGCCGCGGCACCCACGGTCGGCAACTCGCCAATGCCCTTCACCCCCAGCTTCGTTGTGATGGGGTCTCCGGTTTCCACGAGGATGGTCTCAATGTCGGGGATGTCGGCATTCACCGGCACCAGGTATTCGGCGATGTTGGCGTTCGCAAAGCGGCCGCTGGCGCGATCGGTGCGGGTCTCCTCCATCAGCGCCATGCCGATGCCGAACACGATGCCGCCGATCAATTGGCTGCGTGCCGTCTTGGCGTTGATGACCCGACCGACATCGAACGCGCCCACCCAGCGTTTCACCCGCACGGTGCCGAAATCCGGATCAACCCGCACCTCGGCAAACTGTGCGCCGAAGGCATGCCGGCTGAATGTCTTGGTCTCTTGCGGCGGGGCCGCATCAACCGTTTTGCTGATCGACTTCACCTTTGCATGGTCCATCAGGCCACCGATATCCACCTGGCCGTTCGGGCCGGCCACGGCGCCGTCACGCAGGATCAGAACGCTCTCATCAAGGTTATGCCACTGGTCCTTGCGGGCGGCGATCGCCATCGTGATCAGCGCATCGCGCACCGCCACCGCGGCCTCCTGCACGGCGGGCAGCACGCTGGCCGTGGTCATGGAGCCACCCGAGACAGGCGCCTGCGGCAGCCGGCTGTCGCCAAGTTCCACCCGCACCCGGTCGATGGACACGCCAAGCTCGGCCGCCGCCACCTGCGCCATGGTGGTATAGGTGCCGGTGCCGAGATCCTGGGTGCCGCTGCGCACGATCACGCTGCCATCGGCCAACATGACCACCTCGGCCGAGGCCTTCAACCGGTTGGTGGGATACGACGTGGTGGCCATGCCCATGCCCACCAGCAGCCGTCCGTCCCGCATTGAGCGGGGCTCTGGCGTTCGCCGGTCCCAGCCGAAGGCGGCGGCGGCCTTGGTGTAGCATTCGGCGAGCGGCTTGCTGGCGAAGGGTTTGCCATCGGTCGGGTTGCTGTCGGCAAGGTTGCGCAGGCGGAGCGCAATGGGGTCCATCTTCAACGCCACCGCCAACTCGTCCATCGCCGACTCCAACGCGAACGCGCCAGAGGCCTCGCCGGGTCCGCGCATATAGGTTGGCAGGCCCTGGTTGATGTCGACGAGGCGGTGGGAGGTGGCGATGTTGGGGCACGCGTAGAGCATCCGAGAGATCAGGGCGACGGGTTCGACGAATTCTCCCACGCCCGGCATTGCGGTGGCGGTCACACCATCATGACGCAGCGCCAACAGGCGGCCGTCCCTGGTCGCGGCGAGCTTCAACGCCTGGCGGGTCTGCGGGCGGTAGCCGTTGGAGAAGAACATCTGCTCGCGGGTAATCTCCAGCTTCACCCGGCGTTTGACATGGCGCGCGGCCATGGCGGCCAAGGTCGCCGGTGTCCAGGTGTTGCCCTTGCTGCCGAAGCCGCCGCCCACGAACGGGCAGATCACGGTGACATGGTCTTGGGTGAGCCCGAAAAAGGCCGCCAGCGCCTGCTGGGTGCCGCTGATCGCCTGCGTCGCCGTCCATAGCGTCAGCCGGTCGCCGTCCCACGCCGCGATGGTGGCGTGCGGCTCCATCGGGTTGTGATGTTCGACGGGCGTTTCATACAGCGCGCTGATCTTGACGGGGGCGGCGTCGAACGCCGCCTGGAAATCCCCGGTTGCGCTATCGGCCGCGTGTGTCCCGTTCAGCTTCTGGCTCGGTTCGCGGCTGGTGGCGTCATGCCCGTCCATCGACGTGATCGCCGGCGACGGGCGATAGCGCACCGTCACGGCAGCGGCGGCTTCCTGGGCCTGCTGCAACGTGTCTGCCACCACGATGGCGATGTGCTGGCCGTTGAACAGCACGTCGTTGTTCTGCAGCAGCGGGAATTCGACCGCCTGTTGCAACTTGGGTGCCGCGTGCAGCTTCTCTGCATTTTCAGACGTGATGATGTCGATCACGCCAGGCATCGAACGCGCGGCCATCGCGTCAATGGCCAGGATGGTGCCGGCGGCAATCGTGCTTTGCACCAGCACCGCATGCACGGTATCCGTCGTGCCGAATTCGGCGGCGTATTTTGCCCGGCCCATCACCTTCAAGCGCCCATCCACGCGGTCGATGCCCTGGCCGATCATCTTGGTGTGTCCGCTCATCACAGCGCTTCCTTTCCAGCGTCCGGATGGGCCGCCTCAGTCAACGCACGGGTGACGGCGCGCTGCGCGAGTTCGATCTTGAACCCATTCATCCCGGCGGCCTTGGCACCTTCGGTGGCCAGCTTCCCGGCCCGTTCGAATGTGGCATCATCAGGGGCGGCACCCATCAGCGCCTGTTCGGCCTTGGCCGCGCGCCACGGCATCGGCGCCACGCCGCCAAGGGCGATGCCGACGTGATGAATGCGATTGTCACGGATCTCGATCGCCACGGCTGCGGCGACCAGGGCGAAAGCAAAGCTCGTGCGATCGCGCACCTTCACATAGGCGGAGCGTTTTGCTGCTTCCGACGCGGGCACCACGATTTCGGTGATCACGTCACCGGGCCGCATCGCCGTCTCGATTTGTGGCGTGTCGCCAGGCAGGCGATAGAAATCCGCAAGTGCCACACTGCGGCTTGCGCCATCGGGGCCTGTGATGGCCACATGCGCGCCCAACGCCATCAGGGCCACCGGAAAATCCGAAGGATGCGTGGCGATGCAGCTGTCGCTGGTGCCGAGAATGCCAAGTTCGCGGTTCTCACCTGCAATGGCCGGGCAGCCGGAGCCGGGGTTGCGCTTGTTGCAGGCGAACGACGTGTCGCGGAAATACAGGCAGCGTGTGCGTTGCAGCAGGTTGCCGCCCATCGTGCCCATGTTGCGCACCTGCGGCGAGGCAGACAGCAGCAACGCCTGGGAGATCGCGGGCCAACCCTGCTTCACGTCGGCATGCGCGGCCACATCGGCCATCGTCTCCAACGCGCCGAGTCGCAATTCCGTTGCCGTGGCCTTGATGCCGCGCAGGTTCTCGCCTGCGATATCAATGACCTGATCGGGTGCGATCACATTGCTTTTCATCAGCTGCAGAATGTCGGTCCCCCCCGCCATGAAGATGGCGCCCGGGCCTTTTGCCGGCTGCCCCGATGCAGCCTGGATCAATTCGAATGCGTGCATGTTCAGCCCCTCTGCGGCGTGCGGCCGGCGACTTCGCGGATCGCAGCGACGATGTTGGGATAGGCCCCGCAGCGGCAGATGTTGCCGCTCATCCATTCGCGGATCTCGTCATCGGTCCCGGCATGGCCCTCGGCCACCAGCGCCACGGCAGACATCACCTGGCCTGGGGTGCAGTAGCCGCATTGCATGCCGTCATGCGCCACAAATGCGGCCTGCATCGGGTGCAGCTCCTCGCCATGTGCCAGTCCCTCGATCGTGGTCACCTCGTGTCCCTGGCAACGTGCCGCAAGCGTGAGGCAGGACACGACCCGTTTGCCGTCGACATGCACGGTGCATGCGCCGCAGGAGCCTTGGTCGCAGCCCTTCTTGGTGCCGCTCAGTTCGGTCTGTTCGCGCAGGAAATCCAGCAAGGTCGTGCGCGCCTCGATCGGGCGCGCCACATCGGCACCATTGATCCGAAGAATCACGCGCATGAAGCTGGCGCCGGTGGGGGCATGCAATGCCGCCTGCACCTGTGTCGCGCCGCCTTGGGCGACCGCAGCGGGTTGTGGCCCCGTCAACACGCTCATCCCGGCGACCGCACCGAGCACGGTACGGCGCGTGGGCTTCGGATCGGTCATCGAAACTCTCCTGCAATACGCTGGGTGGAAAATCCGGCGTGCCTTGGAAAGTTCCGAACGACGGCGCCCGGCAGCCTCAATAATGTCCGGGAGTCGTGGTTTAACGGCGGCGTTGCCGGCGTGCACCAGAGCGATCGGGGGTGCGGCGGCAACGCTGCGAATTGACCGCAGCGCAGCAGAACCTGGGAACCATCGGCCCTACGAAAGCTTAATTCGACGCGCCGACACGTGGTGGGGACCGCGCCCCGGTCGGCGCGTGGCGGCATTGGCGCCCGTGCGGGCAAAGGAGCGGTGATGCAGCGTCGTGAGGCCTTGATGGCTGGGCTGGCCTATTCGATGGGCGTGACATCGCTCGCAAGTGGTCCGGCCAACGCTGCCGATCCCGCGCCGGAGCCGTTTGACGGCATGGCGGTGCGCCGCATGGCGCGCGACCTTGCAGCCAAGCCCTACAAGGCCCCCGACACCAAGTTGCCCGACGCCATCGCCAAACTGGGCTATGACGAGTATCGCAACATTCGCTTCGACACGAAGCGATCGTTGTGGCGAGAACAGAAATTGGGCTTCGAGGTGCAACTGTTGCACCGGGGATTTCTGTATGCCGATCGCGTCGACCTGTTCGAGGTCGTCAACGGCGTCTCCACACCGATCGTCTACAATCAGGACATGTTCAATTTCGGCCCGATGACACCGCCCGCCACCATTCCTCCCCTAGGCACCATCGGCTTTGCCGGGTTTCGCATCCACGCCCCGATCAACCGCCCCGACTATATGGATGAAGTCTGCGTTTTTCTGGGCGCCAGCTATTTTCGCGCGGTGGCGAAAGGGCAGGGCTATGGCCTGTCCGCCCGCGGCCTGTCGATCAAGACGGCGGAGCAAACCGGCGAGGAGTTTCCGGCCTTTCGCAGCTTTTGGCTTGAGCGCCCGCAGCAGGGTGCGGGCGTGGTGGTGCTGCATGCGTTGCTGGATAGTGAAAGCGCGTCTGCCGCCTATCGGTTCACCATACGTCCGGGCGACGAAACCCTCGTAGATGTGGAAAGCGTGGTTTATCCCCGTGTGGAGATCGCCCAGATCGGCATCGCCACGATGACCAGCATGTTCTACTTCGATGCGAGCGCCCGGGCCGGCATCGACGATTTCCGCCCTGCCGTGCACGACAGCAACGGGCTGCAGCTTGTCACCGGCCGCGGCGAATATGTGTGGCGCCAACTGGCCAACCCACGAGACCTGCAGATCAGCGTGTTCGCCGACAGCCATCCGCGCGGCTTCGGCCTCGTCCAGCGCGAACGGTCCGCCGCCGCCTATCAGGACTTCGAGGCCAACTATGAAAAGCGCCCCAGCCTTTGGGTGGAACCGATCGGCGATATCGGCGACGGCGGAGTCTATCTTGTGGAGATCCCCAGCCGCGACGAGATCCACGACAATGTGGTGGCCTTCTGGCGCCCCACCCGCAAGCTTGCCGCCAAGGCCGAGCATAACTTCACCTACCGCCTGCACTGGTGCAACGAAATGCCGGTGCCGCCGGAGATGGCAAAGATCGTGCGCACCGGCGAAGGTGCGCGTGGCGCGAACACCCGGCTGTTCGTGCTCGACATCGGCGGGGCAAACCTGAAGGCCCTGCCAGCCGATGTGGCGCCCGTGCTCAATGTCACCGGCGACAAGGGCAAGCTCCAGCATGTCAACGTGCAGCCCAACCCGCTGACCGGTGGCTGGCGTGCCAGCTTCGAACTGCGGCCGGACGGTGCCAAGGCGGTGGAGCTGCGTGCGCAGCTGCTGGTGGCCAACGCACCGATCTCCGAGACCTGGATCTATCGATGGACAGCCTGACCGACCTCTCCCCCCGGTATCTGCCCGCCGAAATGCGCCTGGCGATGCCGGTGCAGGATCTCCGGGCGCGTCAGGGCCGCACAGGCCAGCCATTGAGCAGCCCGGGCCGCATCGGGCTGCGGCGTGCCTTCGTCATTGGCCCGGCCATCCTGATGACGGCGGCGGCGGCGCGCGAGATGGTGCTGGTCCTGAACGTGGGGGGCGTCACCGTGCTGGAGCTGGTGATCCTGGCGATGTTCGTGTCGCTGTTCGCCTGGATCGCGCTGGCCTTCTTCACGTCCCTGGTTGGATTTTTCAGCGTGCTCGGCGCAAGGCCAGGGTTGGACATCGCGCCCGGACCCGACCTGCCGATGCTCGCCACGCGCACCGCGCTGCTGATGCCGGTCTACAACGAGGCACCGGCGCGGGTGATGGCGGGCTTGCAGGTGATCCATGAATCGTTGGTTGAAAGCGGGCAGAGGGCGCAGTTCGACATCTTCATCCTCAGTGACACCACCGATGTCGACGCCTGGATCGCCGAAGAGGCGGCGTTTCTGGCGCTGCGGGCGCGCATCGGCGGGGAGGGGCTTTACTACCGGCGCCGGCCGAAGAACATCGAACGCAAGGCCGGCAACATCGCCGAATGGGTGGGCCGCTTCGGCGGCGCATACCCGCAGATGCTGATCCTGGACGCCGACAGCGTCATGACCGGATCGGCCATCGTGAAGCTGGTGGGCGCGATGGAACGCCATCCCGCCATCGGACTGATCCAGAGCCTGCCGTTGATCGTGGGCGGCATGTCGCTGTTTGCCCGGATGCAGCAATTTGCCGGCCGGGTGTATGGGCCATTGATCGCGCACGGCATCGCCTGGTGGCATGGCGCGGAGGGCAACTATTGGGGCCACAACGCCATGATCCGCACGCGCGCCTTCGCCGAGACCGCGGGCCTGCCCACCCTGCAGGGGCGCAAGCCGTTCGGCGGGCATATCCTCAGCCATGACTTCGTGGAGGCAGCACTGATGCGCCGTGCCGGCTGGGGCATCCATATGGTGCCGGGCCTGCCTGGAAGTTACGAGGAAGGACCGGCCTCGCTGCCCGACATGGCAGTGCGCGACCGGCGGTGGTGCCAGGGCAACCTGCAGCATCTCGCAGTGCTGCCGGGCCGCGGGCTGCACTGGGTTAGCCGCATGCACCTGCTGATGGGCGTGGGGTCGTACATCACCGCGCCCATCTGGCTGATGTTTCTGCTCGCCGGCATCATGCTGTCGCTGCAGGCGCGCTTCCTCACGCCAGACTACTTCCCGCAGGGGCGTTCATTGTTTCCCACCTGGCCGGTGATCGATCCGGTCCGGTCGATGTGGCTGTTCATCGGCACGATGGGCGTGCTGCTGGTGCCCAAGCTGCTGGCATGGATCGCCTTGCTGTTCGACCCGGTGGCGCGGCGCGGTTGCGGGGGGCCGGTGGCGGCATTGGCCAGCATTGTGTGCGAGACGCTGATTTCTGGCCTTCTGGCGCCGATCACGATGCTGCGGCAATCCCGCGACATCGTGTCAATCCTGGCCGGGCGCGACGGTGGCTGGCAGCCGCAGAGCCGTGACGGCGTGGGGCTGCCGTTGCGCGATCTGGTGCGGCAATACTGGGCCGCCACGCTGTCTGGCGCTGTCATGGGCGTGGCGGCGTATCTCGTGTCGCCGTCGCTGTCGTTGTGGATGCTGCCGGTTTGGATGGGGCTGGTGCTGGCGGTGCCGTCGGTGGCGGTCACGGCCGGGCGCACCGCGGGGCGCTGGCTGCGGGCGGTGGGCCTGCTCGGCATTCCCGAGGAGCGTGCGCCGCCCCCGGTTCTGGCGCGGCGCATGCAGATTCTGAAGGACCTGCTCGCCGAGCCGAAGCCAGCCGCCGAAGCGGCCCGCCGGCTGGTGGCCGAGCCCGCCTTGCTGGAGGCACATTGCCGGATGCTTCCACCGCCGCGCAGGCCCCATGTGGATCCGTTCGATCCGACGCTCCTGCTGGGCATGGCGAAGCTGTCCGAGGCGACGGGGCTGGACGCGGCGATGGCCGCGCTGTCGCCCAAGGAAATGGCGGCCGTGCTGGCAGACCGCGAAGGTGTCGACCGGATCGCCGCCTTGGGCAGGGCGGCAGAGGATGGGGCGGCCCAAAGGTAAATTCCGGACAACTTCCGGAACCAGCCCCCGGCTCACCGGTTGTTCTTTCCTGATGTCCACACTGAAGGTTTCGGCGGTGGGCACGCAACCGGAAGGACAATCTTCATGTCAGACACCACCGTTCAGCTGTCCGACACCACCGGCAGCCTCATCGCCGCCAGCAAGGTGACGGGCACCAGCGTCTATGACAAGGCCGGTGAGAAGCTCGGCAGCATCTACGATGTCATGATCGACAAATCCTCCGGCACCGCACGCTATGCGGTGATGAATTTCGGTGGGTTGTTCGGCATGGGCGGCCACTACCACCCACTGCCCTGGAACGTGCTGCGTTACGATAGCCAGCTGGGCGGCTACGTCGTCGATATCGAGCGGAGCACATTGGAAGATGCGCCGTCCTACGAGAGCGGAGACACATCGTCGTGGGGCGATGGCGGATGGGGCGGCCGGGTGAACGATTATTATGGCCGGCCAACCGACAACGATATCGGCTTTGGCTCGTCGGCGGTGCCTGGCGTGGGGTCGCGGATGCCGTTGGTCTGACACACCGGCAGGGTAGCGCCTCGCATTGTCGTGAGCAAATTCCCTAACGCTCCGGTAGCAAGCGTGAGGTCTGGACCACTAGGCGGCCTTGTCAGGCGATGCCTGTTCTACAATCAGGCTCCGAAGGGCCGCATTGAACTGTTCCTGGGTGAACGGCTTTCTCAGCAGCGCCATGTCTTCCAGTTCGGCTGGCAGCCCGGCGCGCCCATACCCCGTGGCAAACACGAACGGGATGTTGCGAGACTTCAGCACGGCTGCCACCGGGTAGCTTGGGTGCCCGATAAGATTGACGTCCAGAACAGCCACGTCGAAGTCCAGCGTGGCGGCCTTTTGCATCGCGTCGTCGATGCGAGAGGCCGTGTCGAGCACCTCGATGCCGGCGTCGACCAGGTAGTCCACCATCAGCATTTGGATGGCGGCCTCATCCTCGATGACCAATGCGCGCATTGCAGCTGACCTCCCTTGCGCGAAGATCAAGTAAATATCGTCAACCGTGGCTCGGATCAAGCACGCGCGGCCGGTCGGCCATTTCGATGCGCGTGCGGTTGGCGCGAAGCGTGACGGCAAGTCCGCCCGGCGCCCAGTCATAGGTGATATCGCCGTCCAACTGGGCACGCACAGTGGAACGGATCAGTCGACTGCCGAAGCCCGTCCGCTCGGGGGCGCGGCTGACGGCAGGGCCGTCCTGCTCTGACCAGGTGAGCACCACATCCTCGCCTGCATCGGTCCAGTCGATGCGAAGTTGTCCTTCAGGAACCGACAAGGCGCCGTATTTGGCGGAATTGGTGGCCAGCTCGTGAAAGATAAGCGCCATGCCGGTGGCAGCATCCGCCTGCAGCTGCAGGCGCCGCCCCGTGATGCGGACCTGCTCCTGGCCGGGAAGCACATGCGGTGCCACGATGGCCTCGATCAATGATCCGAGCCCGGCCTCCATGCTTTCAGCCTCACCGACGATGGCCGGATTGATCAGTCCGTGGGCGCGCGCCAGGGCCTGCAGCCGCCCGGTGAGGGA
>JBBROR010000016.1:0-23334 GCA_038229175.1 Acetobacterales bacterium
CGCTGGTCGCGCACATCCAGCTCGGTGACGATGATCTTCAGACCCATGGCCGAGATATCGCCGATGAACCGGTTCAGGATCTTCTGGTCCAACGTGGTCTCGCCGGCATCCAGATGCGCCTGCAGTCCCACCGCCTGCACCGGCACGCCGCGGCGCAGCAGATCGGCCAGCAATGTCAGCATTGCGGCACGGCGACGTTCCTGCCAGGGCAGCGCATAGTCGGTGCCGAACTCGTTGATGACGCGCAACGCCTTGGGGTCCGAAGCCTGCGTGGCGTGAAAGGCGATGTCGATATAGGCAGGGCCAAGCGCCTTCAGCCACAGCGACTGGCGCAGCGCGAAGGGCTGCCTGTCATCGGGGTGCAGCACCTCGTTGACCACGTCCCAATGCTGCAGCTTGCCGGCGAAATGCGACGCCACGGTTTTGATATGGCCTGTCAGCAGCTTTTCGGCATTCGCCGCGGTCAGCGCAGGCTCCAGCCAGTCTGGATTGCCCTCGTGCCAGACCAGGGTATGACCCCGCACGCGGATCCGTTTGGCATTGGCCCAGGCCAGCAGCGCATCGGCGCGGGTAAAATCGTAGCGATCGGCCTCAGGATGCAGATCAGCCCATTTGAACGATGATTCGCCAACCACCATGCCAGATTCCGCATCGATCATGGCGAGCAAGGCGGGGTCGCCGGTCAGATGCTCGTCACTCACGGCGGACCCGAAGAACAGCCCTTTCCGGCGCGCACGGGCGTTGAGCGCGGGGCCAGAAAGCGTGCCCTCAGCCCATGTGGGATGCGGAATCGCAGCGGTGGACAGGCACGCAGCAAACAACGAGCGTCGGGGGAGCGAAGGCATTCCGCAATCCAAATGATGATAAGCGGACTGCATGATTGTTTCGCCGGCGCGCGTCAACGACATCAGCAAAACAACTTCGTGACGCAGGATGGCGGACGCCGTCCACCCCACGGATCACTCCGTGGGGTGGACGAGATCTGCCGTCTTAAGCCGCCCGGCGCTGCTGCGGCGCGGACGGAGACGCCATCACCGGGACCTTCGCGCGGATCAACTTCTCGATCCCCCGCAGGAATGCCCGCTCCTCGCCGTCGCACAGGCTGATGGCAACGCCGGTGGCGCCCGCACGCGCGGTGCGACCGATGCGGTGGACATAGCTCTCGGCCACGTTCGGCAGGTCGTAGTTGATGACATGCGAGACACCGTCGACATCGATGCCGCGCGCGGCGATGTCGGTGGCGATCAGCACGCGGCACTTGCCGGAACGGAAGCTGGCCAACGCATGCTCCCGCTGGCCCTGGCTTTTGTTGCCGTGGATGGCGGTTGCAGCAAGACCAGATTCCTCCAGATACTTCACCACGCGATCCGCACCATGCTTGGTGCGGGTGAACACCAGCGTGCGGCCGGTGGCAGGCCCCATGAGCAGGTCGAACAGCACCGCGCGTTTGCGGGATGTCTCGACCATGATCACATGCTGCTCGACCCGCTCGGCGGTGGTGGCCACCGGCGTCACGGCAACCTGGGCCGGGTTCTTCAACATCTGGCTGGCAAGCCCGCCAATCTCGGACGGCATCGTGGCCGAGAAGAACAGCACCTGGCGTTGCGCCGGGATCTGCTGGACGATACGTCGGATCGGCACGATGAACCCGAGGTCGAGCATATGATCGGCTTCGTCCAGCACCAGGATCTCCACCTGGTCGAGCCGGACGGTACGGTCCTGCATGTGGTCCATCAGGCGGCCAGGTGTGGCCACCAAAACGTCCACGCCCATCTGCATGGCGCGGGCCTGCCGGCCCTTGGGCACGCCACCGAACATGACGGTGGTCTTGAGATTCATGAACTTGCCATAGACCCGAAAACTCTCGGAAATCTGGCTGGCAAGCTCCCGCGTGGGTGCCAGCACCAGCACGCGGCAGCCACCGGGGCCGACGCGTTTCGGGTTGGCGGCCAAGCGATGCAGAATGGGCAAGGCGAAGGCCGCGGTCTTGCCGGTGCCGGTCTGGGCAATGCCCTGTACGTCACGGCCGGCCAATGCGTGCGGGATTGCCTGCAACTGGATGGGGGTGGGGGTGGTGTAACCCTCGGCGGCAAGCGCCTTGAGCAGAGGTGGGCAAAGCCCGAGTTCGTCGAAATTCATAAATGCTACTCTCGCGTGTCGACACTACGCATTCCGCCCTTTGAAGGCAGGATGAACACAGGTCGGCTACGATCTACAGGACCGCTGACCGGCGCAAATTGCTGAGTGTGAAGGGCTACCTGGGAGCGTTGGCGCCGATCGGAAGCATCGACCGGCTGGCAGCGCACAAAACCACATCAAGGGGCGCATCTATCTTTTTAAGTGTGCAGTGCAACAAAGTCAAGATTTTTTGCTCGGCCTCGAGGATTGCTGGGCCGCCGCGGCGCCCGAAACCCTATTTCTTGCGCACCGGCAACTTCGCCTGGCAATCGCTTAAGGCACTGATCGCATTGCTGGACCCCTCGAGAGGCTCTTCGAAATCAAGGTCGCCAAGACTGATATACAGCGTGTTGCCGCGCATGAAGGCGTCATAGATCTTATCAAGGTCGGCGTCGGCCATCGGCACTGCCAGCAACGTGGAACTGGCGGCGATGCCCACGCCACTGAAGCTTTTGCCGTTGTCGATGCGGTAGCGCAGGCTGGTCTGCGAGCCTTCCTTCATCTTTGCCGTTGGTTCCGAGACAATGAACATGTGCACATGGTCGTTGTCGAGCGTGAACGCGATAATGCTCTTGTCCTCATAGACAAAGGTGGCGGCACAGCCGGTGCTGCCATCCTTGTTCAGCTCGCTCGAAATCTTCCATCCACCGACATCGATGGTCTGGCCGACCTTCTGCGCGAGGGCCGAGGTGCTGACGAGCGAGGCAAGAACTGCGGCGCAGATGAAATGACGCATGAGGGTCTCCCGTTCGGTGCCGGTATGGGCGGATCCTTAAAGCTTGGCCATAGGGAACTTCCGAAACGCCGATCCAGCGAAAGAAGGCTTTGGCTTTCCTCCGCCCGGTGCTGGATTGTGCAAAACGGCCGAGGAGCACAGACATGGCAAAACGCGGCATGAGATTCGGCATCTTCCTCGCCCCCTTCCACCGCGTCGGCGACAACCCCTCGCTAGCCCTGTCACGCGATATCGAAATGATCGCGTGGCTCGACCATCTCGGCTACGACGAAGCCTGGATCGGCGAGCATCACTCCGCCGGCTGGGAGATCATCGCAGCCCCCGAGCTGATCATCGCCGCCGCCGCCGAACGCACCAAACACATCAAGCTCGGCTCCGGCGTCACCTCGCTGCCCTATCACCACCCGTTCCTGGTGGCGCAGCGCTGGGTGCAACTCGACCACATGACCCGCGGCCGCGCCATGCTCGGCTGTGGCCCCGGCGCGCTGGTGTCAGACGCCTACATGATGGGCATCGAAGCTGCCACCCAGCGCCGCCGCATGGAGGAAAGCCTGGACGCCATCATGGCGCTGCTGGCCTGCAAAGAACCGGTCACCATGAAAACCGACTGGTTCGAACTGCGCGAGGCGCGCCTTCACCTCGCGCCCTACAGCGATCCCTGCTTCGACATCGCCATCGCGTCGACCCTCACCCCCGCGGCCCCCATGCTGGCGGGCAAGCATGGCGTCGGCATGCTTTCGCTCGGCGCCGGCATGCCCGGCGGCCCCCAGGCCATCGCCGGCCAATGGCGCATCGCCGAGGAGAACGCCGCCAAACACGGCAAAACCATGAACCGGCGAGACTGGCGCATGGTGATGAACGTCCACGTTGCCGAAGACGATGCAACTGCCATGCGCGACGTAAGCGTGGGCGAGCGCGCCGAGACCGTCGGCTATTTCCAAGACGTGCTTGGCCGGCCGCCGGGCCGCTCCGAGGATCCGCTGAGCGATGGTGTCAAGGCCGGCACTACCCTGGTCGGCTCGCCCGATACCGTGGCGGCCGGCATTGCAAATCTCGTCAGGCACAGTGATGGCGGCTTTGGCGGCTTCATGTTCCGCGCGCATGACTGGGCCAACCGCGAGGCGACCTGGCGCAGCTACGAGCTGTTCGCCCGCTACGTGATGCCCCGCTTCCAAGGCTCGCTGGACACCGTGGCCGCGTCGTTCGAATGGGCCAAGGCTAACCGCTCCACCATCTTCGGCCCCAACGTCGCAGCCATCCGCAAGGCCTACACCGACGCCGGGCGCGACGTGCCGGAGGGGTTCGATGCAAGGCTGACGGGTGCGGCGGCGTTGGACCCCGCGAAAG
This sequence comes from Acetobacterales bacterium, assembly GCA_038229175.1. GTDB lineage: Bacteria > Pseudomonadota > Alphaproteobacteria > Acetobacterales > Acetobacteraceae > CAIQQQ01. The sequence continues at coordinate 4,262 of JBBROR010000016.1, forward strand.
CGAGCTAGTGGTTTGTAGGCCGAATCACCTGACTGGCCGGGGGCCCCAAGCGGCAGGTTCGGACCACCAGGATTGCCGAACCCGGCGCGCTGGCGTTCACTGCTTCCAAAACGCGGGAGCCGCCATGTCTGACCTTGTTCGTCTCGAAGCCCACGGCGATGTGGGCCTGATCGTCATCGACCACCCCCCGGTGAACGCCCTGTCGGCAGCCGTGCGCGCGGCACTGGTGGCGTGCATCCAGAAACTCGCAGCCAACTCCGCCTTGCGCAGCGGCGTGCTGGCCTGCGACGGCCGGACCTTCGTAGCCGGTGCCGATATCCGCGAATTCAACAGCCCCGTGCCGGGCGCCGTCACCACCAACGCCGTCTGCGCCGCGCTTGATTCCAGCCCGAAGCCCATCGTGGCCGCGCTGCACGGCACCACACTCGGCGGCGGGCTTGAAGTCGCCCTGTGCTGCCATGGTCGCGTCATCGCACCCGAGGGCAAGGTCGGCCTGCCCGAGGTTCGAATCGGCCTGCTTCCCGGCGCCGGCGGCACCCAGCGCCTGCCGCGCCTCGCAGGGCCGATGGCCGCGCTCGACATGATCACCTCCGGCCGCCACGTGGCCGCCGCCGAGGCGCTGTCGCTCGGCATCGTGGACGAGATCGCAACCGACCTCCGCCCCGCCGCCATCCGCGCCGCCCGCGCGCTGGCCGATGCCGGCACCTGGCGTTGCCTGCGCGATACGCCAACGCCCCAGGTCGATCGCGCCGCGTTCGATGCCGCGGTCGCCACCGTCGGCAAGCGCGCCCGCGGCGCCATCGCCCCCGCCCGCGCCGCCGAAGCGGTGTCATGGTCGCTCGATCTCAGCTTCGATGACGCCCTGGCGCGCGAGACCGAAGCGTTCCAGGCCTTGCGCACCGGCCCGCAATCCCGCGCGCTGCGCCACATCTTCGCCGCCGACCGCGCCGCCGCGAAGGCGCCAACCAACGACCAGCCCTGGCCGCTGCGCAGCGCCGGCGTGATCGGCGGCGGCACCATGGGCTCCGGCATCGCTATTTCGCTCGTGGACTCGGGCTTGCCGGTCACCCTGGTGGAAGTCACCGCCGAAGCCGTGATGGCGGCCGAAACGCGCGTGCGCGCCGTGTATGACCGCCAGCTCAAATCAGGCCGCCTCACTGAGGAGGACTATGCCGAACGCCTTGCCCGCCTCACCTTCTCATCGGACATGAACACGCTGGCCGATGCCGACCTCGTCATCGAGGCCATCATCGAAAACATCGACGCCAAGCAGGACGTGTTCCGCAAATTGTCGGGAATCACCCGTCGCAACGCCATCCTGGCCAGCAACACGTCCTATCTCGACATCGATCTGTTGGCCGACGTGGTCGACAACCCCGAGCGCGTGCTGGGCCTGCACTTCTTCAGCCCCGCCCACGTGATGAAATTGCTTGAAATCGTCCGCCCTGCCCGCCTCGCGCCCGCCGTGCTGGCCACCGCGCTGGCTTTGGCCAAGCGCATTGGCAAGCAGCCGGTTATCTCAGGCATCTGCGACGGCTTCATCGGCAACCGCATCTTCTCCACCTGGCGCAAGCAGTGCGATTTCGCGCTGGAAGACGGCGCGCTGCCGCATGAGGTCGACCGCGCCCTGGAATCCTGGGGCATGGCGATGGGCCCCTACGCCGTGGCCGATCTCGCCGGCCTCGACATCGGCTGGGCCCAGCGCAAGCGCCTCGCCCCCACCCGCGACCCCGCCGCCCGCTACGTGCCCATCGCCGACTGGATCGCCGAACAGGGCCGTTTTGGCCAAAAAACCGGGGCCGGCTACTACCTCCACCGCGACGGCAAGCGCGAGACCGACCCCCTGATCACTGCCCTGGTCGAACGCGCGTCAACCGAACGCGGCCTCGTCCGCAAACCCGTGGCGGCCGAGCGCGTCCAGTTGCGCGTGCTGGCCGCCATGGCCAATGAGGGTGCCAAAATCCTCGAAGAAGGCATCGCCACCCGCCCGTCCGACATCGACGTGGTGCTGGTCCACGGCTACGGCTTCCCAAGTTGGCGCGGCGGCCCGATGCAGGCGGCGGATGAAGCAGGGCTCGACACCATCCTCGCCACAGTCCAGGCAATGCATGCCGAGAGCGGCCCAGGCTTTGAGCCGGCAAAGCTGTTGGAACGTCTCGTGGCGGAAAAGCGGAGCTTCGCATCGCTGAATGGCTGAGGCGGAAAATACAATCGGCGGCCTGGTGTCGCCGGTTGTCGCAGGGCTGATCGCCATCCTGGCCGGCTATTCCGGCTCGGTGGTGATCATCTTCCAGGCGGCCCAGGCGGCGCATCTGCCGCCTGAGCTGCTGTCGTCCTGGATTTGGGCCGTCTCCCTCGGCAGCGGCGTGGCGGGCATCGGGCTCAGCCTCGGCTTTCGCGCGCCCATCGCGGTGGCGTGGTCCACGCCCGGCGCCGCCCTGCTGGTGATCTCTCTGCCATCGGTGGCCTACCCCGAGGCGATCGGCGCGTTCATCGTCTCCGGCCTGATCATCCTGATCCTGGCGGTCACGGGCCTGTTCGACCGCGTGATGCGCCACGTGCCGGCCTCCATCGCGGCTGCCATGCTGGCAGGGATCCTGTTCCGCTTCGGCGCCGAAACCTGGCTGTCCCTTGGCCGCCAGCCGCTGCTGGTCGGCGTCATGCTGGCGGTCTACCTGGCTGGCCGACGCCTGGTGCCGCGGTTCGCCATCAGCTTCGTGCTTGTCGCCGGCGTCACCCTGGCAGCTTTTCGCGGCCAGACCGATTTCAGCGCCGTGCACGCGGCCCTCGCCATACCTGTCCTGACGGTGCCGGCGTTCTCCCTCTACGCGGCCATCAACATCGCTGTGCCGTTGACGCTGGTTGCGATTACCGGCCAGTATCTGCCTGGTTTGGCAGTGCTGCGGACGGCGGGCTACGAGGTGCCGGCCCGAATCCTGGTCAGCACCATCGGCACCATCTCGCTTCTGTTGGCCCCGTTCGGCTGCCACGGCATCACCACCGCCGCCATCACGGCCGCCATCATCGCCGGCCCCGAAGCGCATCCAAACCGCGCCCAAAGATGGCGCGCCGGCGTGGCCATGGGCGTCTTCTACCTCGCCATCGCCCTCTTTGGCGCCACGCTGGCCGCCCTGTTCGCCGCCCTGCCACAAGAGCTGATCGCCGCCATCGCGGGCCTGGCCTTGCTCGGCGCCATCATGGGCGGCCTTACCGCAGCGCTCGGCAACGCGCATGAGCGCGACGCCGCGATGATCACCTTCCTCTGTACCGCCTCCGGCATGACACTGGCCGGCCTCGGCGCCCCCTTCTGGGGCCTGGTGTTCGGCTTGCTTGCCCAAATCATTCTCAGACCAAAGGTAGAAAAATGACCCGCGAAGCCGCCCTCGCCGAAGCCGCCGCCCATTTCGACAGCAACGCCTTCCGCGACAAACTCTCTGAACTCATCGCCATCCCCAGTTCCTCGCAGGACCCGGAGCGCCGCCCGGACGTGCAGCGCTACCTGGGCGCCGCCATCCAACCCTGGCTGGAAAGCCTTGGTTTTTCCGTCGACATCCATCCCAACCCGATCGAAGGCTCCGGCCCCATCCTGGTCGCCACCCGCACCGAAGACCCATCGTTGCCCACCATTCTCACCTACGGCCACGGCGACACCGTGCGCGGCCTGGAAGACCAGTGGGACGAAGGCCTGAACCCCTGGGTGCTCACGGAAATCGGCGATCTTTGGTACGGCCGCGGCACCGCGGACAACAAAGGCCAGCACGCCACCGTCATCACCGCCCTTGAGATCGTGCTCAAAACCCGCGGCAAGCTTGGCTTCAACGTCAAGATGCTGCTGGAAATGAGTGAGGAGCGCGGCTCCATCGGCCTGCGCCAGTTCGTCAAGGACAACGCCGCCCTGCTCGCCGCCGATGCCCTGATCGCCAGTGACGGCCCGCGCGTCACCCCCACCACGCCCACCATCACCAGCGGCTCCCGCGGCGCCTACCGCTTCGACCTCGTGATGCGCGAGCGCCCCGGCGGCGTGCACAGCGGCAACTGGGGCGGCATGACGACCGACCCCGCCATCGTGCTGGCCCACGCCATCGCCAGCATTGCCGACCGCAACGGCCGCATCCTGGTGCGCGACCTCGTGCCCCCGCACGGCTTGTCCAACGCAGTGCGCGACGTGCTGGCGGGCCTTGAACTGCAATCCGAAGCGTCGGCCACCATCAACCCGAACTGGGGCGAACCCGGCCTGTCAGCCGCCGAGAAAATATACGGCTGGACCAGCTTCATCGTGCTGGCCATGCTGTCTGGCAGGCCGGAAGCCCCCGTCAACGCCGTGGCCCCCGATGCCCGCGCCGTCTGCCAGCTGCGCTACACCGTCGACTGCGACCCCGCCACCTTCGCCGCCGCCATCCGCAAACATCTGGACGCAGCCGGCTTCCCAGAAATCGCCATCGAGAACACCGGCATCGGCGGCTTCGGCGCCAGCCGCACCGACCCGTCCAACCCCTGGGTGCAGCGCACGAAGGCCAGCATGGAGCGCACGCTGGGCAAGAAGGTGCAGATCATCCCCAACGGCGGCGGTGGGCTGCCTGGGGACATGATGGTGGAATTCCTTGGCGTGCCGCTGGTGTGGATCCCGCTCAGCTACAACGGCTGCAAGCAGCACGGCCCGAACGAACATTTCCTCAAGCCCGCGGCGCGCGAAGGCGTGCTGGCCTATACCGGCATCTGGTGGGATCTGGGAGACCTTTAAACACCTTCCCGCGAACCCTACTTGCGAAGGCTACCGAACAGCACATCAACGGTCCGTCCCATGCTCCGCAAGTCCGCCGCCCTCATGGCCCTGATGCTGCCCGCCGCCTGCGCCTTCGCCCCGCCCTCGGGGCCAAGCGTGCTGGCGGTGCCAGGCGCCAACAAGGACCTCGCCACGTTCGAGCAGGATGAGATCACCTGCCGCAACTACGCGCAGTGGCGGATCGGGGCACAGTCGCCCAGCGGCGTCGCCGGCCAGAGCACTCTCAACGGGGCGGTCGCCGGGACTTTGCTGGGCGCCGCGGCCGGGGCTGCGATCGGAGCCGCCACCGGCAACGTGGGGGCGGGTGCCGCCATCGGCGGCGGCTCCGGCCTTCTGCTTGGCAGCAGCATCGGCGCCAACAACGGGACCTATGTGAGCGGAAACCTGCAGCGCCAATACGATTACGGCTACATCCAGTGCATGACGGCGAAGGGCGACACCATCCAGATCGCGCAGGAGCTGCCGAGCTACCAGCCAGCCTACGGCTATCCCAGCCCATACTATGACCCAGCCCCCTACGGCTATCCCAGCCAATACTACGCCCCAGCCCCCACCGGATACGGGTATGGCTACCCCTCGCCCTTCGTGGCCACCTTCGGCTACAGCGGCGGATACTACGGCGGTGGCGGCCATTATTGGCGCGGTCGCCGCTAAATCCCGTAGGGCGGACGCCGTCCACCAGCCCCACAAACCCAAACAATCTACCGCACGAAAGTCTCCATCCGCAGCGCCAGCTTCGTGCCGAGCCATGCGGCATGGGGAATGTGATTCGTCGGATCGTCGCCGGTCTCGGGATGCAGCGGCACATCCAGCCCGTCCCGATTGAGCATCAACCAGGGCGCCGGCGTGGCAAACAACGCCACCGGAAACGCGATCTGATCCGTCGCCTGCGTGTGCGATCCCACCGGCACGGCGTGCCAGCGCCCAAAACGCGCCTCGGGAAACGCCACCTGATCGCGCAGACGCGCCGCCTTTTGCACCGTCACACCCGACTCGCAATAGACATGCGCGTGATGATTTTTAGAGCGTGATGATTTTGGGTAGAGTCAAAATCACCCCACGCTAGATCATGATGCGTTTGGGTTGCTTCACCCAAACGCATGAACATGATCGGTAAAACAACGGCTTGAGCGTCATGATTTTGATTCTACCCAAAATCATCACGCTCTAGTGGTTAATATCTGAGGAAAGAGTCCTGAGATCTTAATCACTAGCCTTTGATCTTCTGGGCCAAATTCCCTGACGCTCCGGGTGCAAGCGTCAGGTTTGGACCACTAGCCTTTGTTTTACCGATCATGTTCATGCATTTGGGTGCCGCAACCCAAACGCATCATGATCTAATAGCCGAAACCTCTGATGGCCTGGCGGTTCTCCCTTTCGCCACCAGGATGGTGTCACACCGCATGATCGGCCAATGAGGCGTCAACCCGGATCGGAGCGACAACCGCCATGTTCCCGCGTCGAAACCTGCTGCTCGGCCTTTCCTCCCTGCCCCTGTTGCAGGCCTGCAGCGCCCCCCTGGCCGAACTATCCGCCGCTGGGAGCACCGAGGCCGGCACCCGCCTTTTGCAGGAAAGTGCCATGGCACACGGTGCCCCGGCATTGGACGGCATCCACGACATCAGCGTCGGCTACCAAGGCGAATGGCGCCCCTTCATGAACCGGATGCAGCCCGCTTTGGTCGATGCCGGCTTCCGTGGCGGCTCGCAGGAACGTCTTCTGCTCCGCGCCCGCATGATCGGGCAGTCGCATCAGGGGCCCGACGGCCAGAAGCAGGTTGTGCGTCGGGAAGGCCAGGCGCCGAAAGACCTCGCGGTTGCGTTCAACGGCACCGTTGCCACCGACCGCACCCGCCGCGATGCGGCGGCCCTGGTGGCAGACGCCTACGCGCTGTTCCTGCTCGGCCCCCTCTGGCTTGCCCGCCAACCCCAGGATGGCCTTCTGATCGAGCGCGGCGGCACCGAGACGATAGAATCCGGAAACGAAAGCAGGCTGTGCGACGTGCTGCGCATCCAGCTCCGCCCCGGCCTCGGATTCGCGCCATCCGACCGGCTCGACGTGCTGATCGACCGCTCCGACCGGCTCATGCGCCGCGTCCGCTTCACGCTCGACGGGCTGCAATCCACCCAGGGCGCCCTGGCCGAGGTCGACACCTGGCGGCACGTCGCGATGTCGGGCATCCAATTTCCAACCCGCTTCCACGAGCAGCTGCTGCGCCCGCTGCCGCTGCCGGTGCATGACTGGCACCTTACCGGCCTGGATCTCGATCGCGGCCTGCAACCTTCCGACATCGCCATCACCGGCTTCTCCCCCCTCGCCAGCCGCCCCGCCGCCACCAAGGCCTGATGCGCCGTCATCAACCCGCGCTTGCCGCATCCGGCCGCACCCGCTAGATCATGGTGCGTTTGGGTCGCTTCACCCAGACGCATGAACATGATCGGTAAAACAAAGACTAGAGTGGGGTGATTTTGACTCTACCCAGAATCATCACGCTCTAGATCATGATGCGTTTGGGTTGCTTCACACAAACGCATGAACATCATCGTTAAAACAACGGCTAGAGCGTCATGATTTTGATTCTACCAAAAATCATCACGCTCTAGTGGTCCAAACCTGACGCTTGCTACCGGAGCGTTGGGGAATTTGGCCCACAAGATTAAAGACTAGTGGTTAAGATCTGAGGACTCTTCCTTCAGATCTTAACCACTAGTCCCGACGGGCAATAACCCAACACTTCGACTGCCTGATCGCGGGCGCCGGCATCGTGGGCCTCGCCCATGCCCTGGCCGCCCACCGTGCCGGGCTCAAGACGGCGGTCATCGACCGCGATGCGCGGGCAGCCGGTGCCTCCATCCGCAATTTCGGCTTCATCACCGTCACCGGCCAGCAGGAAGGCATCACCTGGCGCCGCGCCATGCGCTCCCGCGACGTGTGGGCCGAAACCGGCATGGGCGACGGCTGCCGCATCCTTGTTGGCACCGACCTGTGGGACATCGGCGAAGGCCTGCGCGCCGACCTGGCCGGCGCCCTCTACAGCCCGCACGAACTGAGGGTGGAAAGCCGTTTCGCCGTGGGCCAGCTGACCGCGTGGCTCGCCGCCCAGGGCGTGACGTTCCTGCCCCGCACAGCAGCCCTGGCCGTCGAGAGCGGTCGCGTCGACACGCCCGCCGGCCGGATCACCGCCGATCACATCGTGGTCTGCCCGGGCACCGACCTGTCCAGCCTCTACCCCGAGGTGATGGCACGCCGCGGCATCACGCTGTGCAAGCTGCACATGCTGCGCGTCGCCGATCCCGGCTTTTCCATCCATTCAGCCGTGATGAGCGATCTCGGGCTGGTGCGCTATCTCGGTTATGCCGGGGCCGGGCGTGCGCCTGGTGATGGTCACCTCCGGCACCGGCGCCAGCACGGCGTTTGCCATCGGCGAGGAGACCATCGCCGACCTGCTGGGCCGCCCGCCCCCACCCCACGCGTGATGCACCAGCAGATAACGTAGATCCAGGCCGTGAGCCGCGACTGGGCCGGCCAACGGCAGACGATCGGGGCCGTGCTATCCCACCCGCAACAACCGCACACCCTCGGTCCGCAGCCAGGCCATCGCGCGCTGTTTGAAGGGCGTGATCTCGTCCACCAACGCCCAGAAATGCGGCCCGTGGTTCATGTGCCGCAGATGCGCCACCTCATGCGCCGTCACGTAATCCTGCACAAAGGGCGGCGCCATCACCAGGCGCCAGCTGAACGCCAGGTTCCGATTGGACGCACAGCTTCCCCAGCGGCTGGTAGTGTCTTTGATGGTGATGCGCGCGGGGCGTGAATGGGCCAGATCGGCCTTTTCGGCCACCAACGCCGCAATGCTGCGACGCGCCTCCGACTTCAGGAAATCTGTCACCCTACGTGCAAGGAAGGCCGGATCGCCGGAGACGTGGATCTCAGCGCCATCAAGCCAGACCCCGCCGCGGCCGCCGGGGCAGTGACGGATCGGGAGCATTTCGCCATGCAGCGGCACCAGCGCCCCGTCGGCAAACACCACCGCGCCCGGAAGGGCGGCCAGCCGCTCGCTCACCCAGGCCGCATTGGTCATCAGCAATGCCATGCCTGCGGTACGGGCGGCCCGATGCGGCAACGTGATCACAACCCCGCCCTCACGCGGATCGATGCGAAGGCTGACACGGCGGGCACGCGCGCTCCGGCGCCACTCCACGCGGGTTGGCCCCCCAGGCAGCGTCAAAATCTCGGCATCGGCTGATTCCATGCGCCTTCAGAGTGGCGGGTTCTGCCCCAAGGAGCAATCCGGTCATTGCAACGAGGCAGTGACCACAATATTGTTATAATATAACATAACGGATCGCGTCCATGTATCGCCGCACGCTGCTCACCGCATTCGCCCTCGCCGGGTCCGGCGCAGGTCGTGCTTTCGCTGCAGACCCGATCCCGGTTGTCACGACCTTTTCGATCCTGGCGGACATGGCATCGCAGGTGGGCGGCGAGGATGCCGCAGTGCGCAGCCTGGTGCCGGCAGACGCCGACGCGCATGTGTGGGAGCCGAAACCGGCCGATCTTCGCGCCGTGCAGGGTGCCCAGGTGCTGATCGAGAACGGCCTCGGCCTTGAGGGATGGATGACCCGCATGCCCCGCGCCGCCGGGTTCAAGGGCCAGCTTGTCACGGCCACGCAGAACGTGGCGGCGCTTACGATCGTGGAAGACGGGCGACGGGTGGTCGATCCGCATGCCTGGCAGGACCCACGCAACGGCGTGCTCTATGTCCGCGCCATCGCGGCCGCTTTGGCCACCGCCGACCGCAACCGCGCGGCCGCCATCCAGGCGCGCGCCACGGCCTATATCGGTGAGATAGAGCAAACCGATCGCTGGATCGCCGACCGGATCGGCGCAGTCCCGGTGGCAAAACGCCGGATCCTGACCAGCCATGACGCATTCGGCTACTATTGCGCCCGCTACGGCATCACCCTGCGCGCCATCCAGGGCATCAGCACGCAGGGCGAGCCATCCGCCCGCGAGATCGCCCGGCTGATAACATTGGTGCGCCGCGAAAACATTCGCGCCGTGTTCATCGAGAACATGTCCAGCGCCCGGCTGACGCAGGCCGTGGCGCGCGAAACCGGCGCCACGATCGGTGATCCCCTGTATGCGGACGCGCTGTCGCCGCCCGATGGCCCGGCGCCCAGCTATCTGGCGATGTTGCGCCACAACACCGCGTTGTTCGCCGCCGCGATGGCGGCGAACCCCGGGTGATCTGATCTAAGCCGGTGCGAGCGAAACCCCGGTGGCGTCGAACGCGCGGAACAGCGCCTGCTCCGCCTCTGCCGTCAGCCGCGTGTGCGGCGGGCGCAAGGTCAGCCAGGCGGGATCGGCGAGATGACGGGCCACCAGCGACTTCAACCCTGGGATCAGCGCCTGCGACGTGACCGCCGAGCGCACCGCAGCCAACGTCACCTGTGCTGCTTCACCCGCCGGCGTGCCGCGCGCCGCATAGACCTGCGCGCTGACGGCGCAGCCAACATTCGCCGCCGCCGTTATGCAGCCGGCGCCACCGGCTTCGAGCAGACGAAAAAGCGCGCCGTCATCGCCGCAATAGACCTCGAACCCGTCGGCGGCGAAATGGTCGGCATAGGCCTTCGTATTCACGAAATCGCCGCTGCTGTCCTTGATTCCGCGCACCTTGCCCGGATAGGCCTTCAACAAACGCGCGATGAAATCCACTGTGAACGGCACCGCCGACTGGGCCGGGAAGTGATAGAGATAGATGCCGATATCACCGCCAACACGCTCGATCACCTCGCTGAAATAGGCGAACAGCCCATCCTGCGACGGGTTCTTGTAGAAGAACGGCGGCAGCACCAACGCCCCGCGGCAGCCCAGTTCATCGGCCTTGCGCGTCAGCATGACGGTGTCGGTGATCGCCGTGGTGCCGGTGCCCGGCAGCAACGTGCTGGCCGGAATGCCGGCGGCCACGAAGCCCTCCATCACGCCGATGCGCTCATGGATGCCCAGCGAATTCGCCTCGCCGGTGGTGCCGAGAATGGCCAGCCCGTTGCAGCCATTGGCCAGCAGCCAGCGCCCATGTGCCACCATCCGGTCGAGGTCGACGGACAGATCGGCATGATACGCGGTCAGCACGGCCGCATTCACGCCGCCGAACAGATGGGTCATCAAAGTCGCTCCTCGGGATTCGTTTCTGATGCGGGTGGTAGCCGCTTCACGCGCGGCCGCTTGCCCGGCCATTGAACGATATGATGTTCCAACGGCCCGGCATAGCGCTCGTCCACGGCGCGGCCCTGCACGGACACCCCTGCGCTGTGCACGGTTGTGGGATCGCCGGACACCAGATGGTGCCACCAGGCGAGATCTTGCCCGGCGGCCACCCGCACATAGGCGCACGACGGCGGCAGCCAGTCGATCTCGGCCAACGTCTCAGGCGTCAGGGACACGCAATCCGGCACGTGGTGCCGGCGCGTCTCGTATTTGCGGCAGTTGCACGCTGTGGTGTCGAGCAGCCGGCACGCCACGTTGGTGAACGCCAACGCATCGTTTTCTTCATATCGCAGCTTGTGCAGGCAGCAGCGCCCACAGCCATCGCACAGCGATTCCCATTCCGCCTGCGACAACTCGCCCAGCGTCTTGGTTTTCCAGAATGGTTTTTCGGGTTTCACCACCGGACCATAGAACGAACTCAGCCGCCCGAGAAGCGGCCCAGCATCTCGCGCAGCGGATCAGCGCCGGGGTTCTGCCCCTCGTTCGAAATCACCAGCTGCTGGGCGCCCATCGGGCGGCCGTAATAGATCTGGTTCCAGTCGCTTTTGACGCCGATATGGCTGCCATCCAGGGTGACGCCGGCATACAGCCCACGCGCGGTGGAAAACGCCACGATATCAGCCTGCAGCGCCGCGGTGGTGGAGCCCTGCACGCCCACGCCCACCGTGGCGACGGCAATCGATGCGTCGGCACCGAACTTGAACTGGCTGTCGAGCAATGCCTGCAGGCCCTTCTCGGTCAGGATCATGAACACGATCTGCGCATCCTGGATGCCGATCTGCAGGCCGATGCTGCCGCTGCCCAGGCCATAAAAGGCCGGCGCCGTCCAGCCTTTGGCGGCATGGCCCGACATCACGCAGCTGCCGCCCTGGCCACCCAGAATAAAGCCGGCCTTGAAGATCTGCGGGCAGACCAGAACGCCCTTGGCGCGCCGCAGCAACGCCCGCTGGTCGTTGGCGTCTTTCGGCCCCAGCATCTCCTGCACCGTCAGGGTGGCGCGGTCCACCAGGGTCTGCTGTTCGGTCTGCGCCTGGGCTGCCATCGGCAGGGCGATCAGCAACAGGCCGGCAATGAGCATACGGATCATGGCGTCTCTCCCGAGAAGATACGCATGTGTGCCATTTCAGCCCGTTGCCCGGCAAGCTTCACGTGATCTGCAAGCAAACAGAGTTGATCACACCGCCGGCATCGCATTCACGCAAACCACCCGCCAGCCTTCGTCAAGCCGCTCCAGCCGCGTCAGCGACAGGTTCTGCACCGACAGATGCAGCGCGTTGTCTGCTTCGACGCCCAAAGCATGCGCCACCGCAGCACGAATGGCGCCGCCGTGGCTGACGATCACCACGTCCTGGCCGTCATACGCGCGGGCCAGCCGTTCCATGACCGCCGCCACCCGCGTGATCACATCGGCCATGCTCTCCCCGCCCGGCGGGCGCTCGGTGCCGGACAACGGCCAGAACGGATGCGCCGGCGCTGCCAGACGCGCCGGCAGGGCGGCATGCGGCAGCCCCTGCCATTCGCCGAGATCCTGCTCGATGAGATCGGGCTCGATGATGAAGTCGGGTGCAACGTAGCCGGCGCTCTGGATCGCACGCGCCGTCAGCACCGTGCGCGACAACGGCGTGGCCACCCACACCGCCGGATGCGGCAACGAACGCGCAATCGCCTGATAGCTCGGCGCCTGCGCCAGCAGCGTGTGCGGGCACAGTTCCACATCCATCGTACCATAAAGTTTGGCGCGGGCATTCTCGGCCACCAGCGCGTGGCGGATCATCCAGAAGCGGGTCATGTTATTCACCGATCGAAAGAAGGGCACCGCTTCTGCGCGCCACCTGAAACTGGGCGCTGAACAGCACCGCGGCACCGATCAGCCAAACCACATTGATGCCTGAAGCCCATGCCAGCTGGTCCCACGCGATCGTGCCGTCCAGCAATGCCGCACGCATGCCTTCGAACACGTGGCTGGCCGGCACAGCAAACGCCACGGGCTGCAGCCAGGTCGGCAGCACCGACACCGGATAGAACACCGCGGCAAACGGCGTGAGGCCGAACAGCACCGACCACGCCAGGGCCTCGGCACCTGCGCCATGGCGCAGAATAAGGCTCACCACCGCAAGCGCCACTGCCCAGCCCATCACCATCAGGTTGACGAAGAACAGCAGAAGCACCGGCCCGATCGCAAAAAGGTTGAACGCATACAACGCCCAGGCGAGCAGCGCCGCCGGAATGACGCCCGCCATCATGCGGATGGCCGACATGGCGACCAGCGCCGTCACCAGCTCGAACGGCCGCAGGGGGCTTACGAACACATGGCCCAGATTGCGCGACCAGATCTCCTCCAGGAAGGTGATGGACATGCCCATCTGGCTGCGCAGCGACACCTCCCACAGCAGCACGCCCCCCAGCAGCGCGCCGCCGGCCAGTGCCGCCGGGCTGCCGGTGCGGGTGGCCAGGAAGCTCGCCGTAAAGCCCCAGATGCACATCTGCAGCACCGGCCAGTAGGCCAGTTCCAGCAATCGTGGCCAGGACCGGCGGAACAGCGCGAGGTGGCGATACATCAAGCCCCAGATCCGCTGGCCGGATGCCATGATCGGAGATGTCGGGCCCATCATGCCACAGCCTCCGGATGTTGACGGTCGCGGGCAATATCGAGGAACACCTGCTCCAGATCGTCCCGCCCGTAGCGATCCAACAGATCCTGCGGCGCCCCGCGATCGACGATGCGTCCCTTCTTCAGCATCAACACCTGGCTGCAGAGCCGCTCAACCTCGGCCATGTTGTGGCTGGCAAGCAAAATGGTGCAGCCGCTCTCGGCCCGGTAACGCTCAAGCCAGCCCCGCACGAGGTCGCCGGTATCGGGGTCCAGACTGGCCGTCGGCTCATCCAGCAGCAGCACATCGGGCCGATTGATCAACGATTTAGCCAATGCCACGCGCGTCTTCTGGCCGGCCGACAATTCCCCGGCCGGACGATCCATCAAAGTGTCCAAATCGAGCTGCCCCGCCAATTCCGCGATCCGCGCGTCGATCCGCCGTACGCCGTAGAGATGGGCATACACGCGAAGATTCTCCGCAACCGACAGCCGCCCCGGCAGCGCTACATAGGGAGAGGAGAAATTCATTCGCGCCAGGGCCGCGAAGCGATCGGTCGCCATGTCATGGCCAAGTATTGAAATCCGGCCGGAGGTTGGGATCAGCAGGCCCAGCAACATGGCGATGGTCGTGGTCTTGCCGGCGCCGTTGCCACCCAGCAGGCCCAGCGTCTCGCCCGGCGCCACCGCGAACGCGATGCCATCGACTGCAAGCGTGTCACCATAGCGTTTGCTCAGCCCTGTCACGGAGATCGCTGTCATGGGTGGGCAATAGGTGCTGGCGCGGCATCCGCCAAGGGGCAGAACCGGCGTTGCGCCATCTTCATGATGTGAGCAGGTGGAGCGAAGGGGGTTTCGCCACTTCTAGGTTTCTGCCGCCGCACGGCCCTGGAACAGCGTGATACCGACGGACGTGCCCCAGGCAACCGCCTCGTTTGTGTCAGCGTCGCCCAACACCAGCCTTGCGGGGTCCGCGACCAGGGCCGCGAAGGCCTCTGTCAGGCAGTCCGGCGACCATCGCAGCCACAGCAGATCGAGGCCGAGGCGATCCAGCGGGACCACCGGCAGCACATCGGCGCACACATCGCACAGCATCAGCCGGTAGCCGCGCGTGCGCGCAAAGTCACGCGCGAACAGAAACGCCGCGGGGTCGGCCAAAACGTCGGCCGGTTGCAGGTCAATCGTCACACGTCCGCGCAGACCGGCCGGCAGCGCCTCGTCAAATCGCAGAAACGACGGCGACAGGATGGACGCCACGTTGAGGTTGATGGCGAACGGCCCGGCACCCGCAAGCTCCCCGGGTGCCGACAGCAGGGCCAGCATGCGGCGGTCGAGCGTTCGGGTCAGTCGAAGGAAAAGCCAGTTGTTCGATTTTGGCGCATGTTCCGGCGCAAGGCTTTCGGCGAGCTCGTCGATGCTGAGCATCCGACGCTCCCACGCCTTTCGGAAGCCGCCACTGGTTGTCCTTATGAAAACCGGGTGACGCCGCACGAAGCGCGCAACATCAGCGCGCACCAACAGCAACTCCAACGCCTGCAGGGTGACGGCGTCGAACGCCTGGCCGCTTCCCGGCATTGGCACCGATGCCGGTTTCGGCCCGATCGACTGCTCCGCCACCAGCAGGAGCCTGTCCAACGCCGCCGGCAGGTCGATGTCCTCCCACAGAGGCCCAGGAGAAATCACCTCGTCGCCATCGGCGAAAAGATGCTCGATGGCGGTCCTGCTGGCCGCCACGGCGCTATCGGCCCGGCCGCGCCAGATGACCACAATGTTGCGATTGGGAAGCGTGAAAAGACGAGCGCGGTCGGCCACAGCCAGCGGCTCAAGCGCCGCGCGGGCGAGGCGAAGATGATGCGGCCGCATCCGATCGGCCGACAGCCGCGCCAGATGGACGATGCAAGCCCGCCGCGCGATCCCGGCCATCGCGCATTCGTGCAGATAAGCCACCAGCTGCGCCGCCTCCTGGCGGTGTGTCGCGGTTTCGGCCGATGCCGGCTCCCGCCGCTTGGCCAACGAAATCATGCGCTCACCCTCGGCGCGACGACACCGGACCCAAGATGCGGGATGATCGCTGGCTCCGGCGTCCCCCGGTCCAGCAGGGCGAGATTGCGACAACCGATCCGTCCGGCAGTGCTCATCGACGCCGCACGTTCAACGCATTGCCGCAGGCTGCAATCGCCCGCATGCGCACAGGCCACGAGACGCGAGGCGCTGAGCATGGCGTCCACATGCCGGCCTTGGAAACGCCTGATGCCGCGGGCCACCCCCCACCGCAGCGCTGCCTCGGTCTCGGCGCGATGCAGCACAACCCGGGCCGGATCGGTCTGTGCGATCGCTGCCTCGAGTATCGCCGCATCCTGCCCGGGCAAGTCGAGCAGGCGGGGCGACCAGTCCAGTTTCAGAAGATCCGGCCGCAACGCCCATGGCCGTACGATCTGCATCGCCACATGCGAAACACCATCCAACACCAAAACCATGCCGTGATCGGCAAGCACCCGCCGGGCCCGCTCGAAGGCCGCAAGATCAACCATGGCTTCGAGCAGGCTGATCTCAACGCCCACCCGAATCTCGCGTCGCGTGCAGATGATGGCCAGCCGGGCAAACGCTTCAGACAGGATGGCCGGAACAGCAAGATTAAGGTGCAGCGCCGGCCCTGGCGATTCCCCTGGTGAGAGAGCCCGGGCTGGGGACGCCCGACCACCGCTGACCAGTGCATCCAACATGCCGCCCCCACCATCCGGTCGTCGGTCCTGGGACAATTCCTTCAGCATGCGCTCATCCAGCCGGCTGGCCAGGTGGCGGAACAGGAACGGGTCAGCCGCCACGCCGCCAACATAGCCCCGCTCCTCTCCGGCCAGCCTTGCCTCCAGCGCCGCGATCGAAAAGCTCACCTCCGTGAAAATCGGGTGCAGCGCGCCCGGGCCATCGCCCGGTATATCGCGTGGTCCATCGCCCGGTATATCGCGTGGTCCATCGCCCGGTATATCGCGTGGGTAAATACCTGGGCCGAACGCAATGGCGGTCTGGCGCTGCAGCAGGTCCGCGATCGTGGACTGGTCCACCACTTGCCCCACCGCGCAGGCCAAACCGGTCTGGCCGGCAAAATCCTCCTCCATCGTCATGGCCTTGACCTTCGTGCGAACGTTGTGAGGTGACATCCGATCTTGCGTCGGTGCCGGCATCAATTCCGCCTCACGCAGCCGGGCGCGGGTGTAGGCGGCAAGCTCATCGCCCGCATCGTCCAGCGGCCAGAGGCTCACCAGCGCCCCCGCCGGCTTCATGTCGGCACGCAGCAATCGCAACAGGATCGCCGGCAATGCCAAAGGATCGGTGGCAAGCGTGTTGCGCAAACCGAGGGCACCGCCCGGGCTTGCAGACGCCGCACAGAGCAGCACCATGTCCTGATTGCCGAGTGTGAAAACCTGCCCCTCATGCCGGGCTGCGGTATCCTGCAGCAGGGCGCGGGCGATGCGAACATGGTATGGTCGTGGCGCCGGCGGCACCAGCCGGGACAGGTGCAGCACCAAGGCCACCCGCCCAGCCGGCGCCCGGCGCAGCCGCAGCACCGCCTCATGCACCAGCAGCGCCGCAGCCGGCGCGCCAGAGCCCTGCGCCAAATCGGTGAATTCCTTTCCCACACCTGCACCCATGCCCGTTGCCGGCAGTGTGCCGCGAATAGATTAACGAATGGTTTCGATCGCTCCATGCCTGTGGTCGCTTGCACGCGAACACCGCCGGCGCTAGCGATGCTGCATGGACGAATATCAACATCCCCCAACCACGCACGACGTCCCCGCCCCCACCAGTTTGCCCACCCAGCGCACGCCCCCCACGGCGGACCAGCTCGCCGCGTCGATCCGCAGGCTGGCCCGCACCAGTGTGCTGGTGGTGGGCGACGCGATGCTGGACCGCTATATCTATGGCACCGTTGAACGCATCAGCCGCGAGGCGCCTGTGCCGGTGCTGTCGGTGGATCGGGAAGTCGCCGTGCCCGGGGGCGCGGGCAACGTGGTGCGCAATCTCGGAGCCCTCGGTGTGGCCGTGGCATTCGTCTCCGTGGTGGGCGACGACCAGACGGGGTCAGACCTCACCGGCCTGATCGGCAGCCAGCCCGGCGTGGAGCCCTGGCTGCTGGTGCAGGGCAGCCGCACCACAACGCGCAAAACGCGCTACGTGGCGCAGGGCCAGCAACTGCTGCGCACCGACCGTGAAGACACATCGCCCATCCACCCCAAACTGGCCGAGCGCCTGCTGCGCATCGTGCGTGACGCCATGGCGGCAACCTCGGTCACCATCCTGTCCGACTACGGGAAGGGCGTGCTGTCCGGCGACATGCCGGCGCAGATCATCGCCGCCGCCCGCACCACCGGCCGCCCGGTTGTGGTGGACATGCGCGGCATCGAGTTCGGCCGCTACGCCGGCGCCGATATCATCCTGCCCAGCCAATACGACCTGGAGCGCTTCACCGGCACGTCGTTGAACACCGATGCCGCCATCGCCACCGCGGCCGCCAATCTGCGCACGCTGCACGGCTTTGGCGCCGTGCTGGTCAACCGCGCCGAAGATGGCATGACCCTGGTGGACGACCAGGGGGCGTTCCACCTGCGCGGCGGGTCTGCCGACATCGTTGATTTCTCAGGCGCCGGGGACACCGCGGTGGCGGCCCTGGGCGCTGCCATGGCTGCGGGGCTGGACCTTACGCTGTCCGCCAGCGTGGCGATGGTGGCAAGCTCGGTGGTGCTAGGCCGAAGCGGAATATCGGTGGCCCGCGAGGGCGATCTGCTGGCCGCGATCAACCCGCAGGGCAGCGCGCTGCGCAAGATCGTGAGCCTGGAGGCCGCCGCCAGCCGGGTGGAGCATTGGCGCCGCGAGGGCCGGCAGACCGCCGTCACGATCGGGCGGTTCGATACCGTTGGAGAGGCCGAGATCGCAACCCTGGATGGCAGCCGTGCCACTGCCGACAGGCTGGTGATCGGGCTGGAACGCGACACGCCCGATCTGTCGCAGCCACCGGAAGCGGTGCGCGCGGCGCAGCTTGCTTCGCTGGAGTCGGTGGATCTTGTTGTGATGATCGACAGCGTCAATCCGGCGGAGCTGCTGCACGCGCTGCGGCCAGATCTGCTGATCGGGCCACAGGGCCAGCCGGGGGCTGAGTTGTTGCCCACATGGGGCGGTCGCGTCGCCAGCCTGTGAAAGCGGGCCGGAGGACATGGTCCACCGGCCCGCCTAAAATCAGACCTTCTCGACCTGGCTGTATTCCAGCTCCACCGGCGTGGAACGGCCGAAGATCGAAACGCTCACCTTCACGCGGCCCTTTTCCTCGTCCACCTCTTCCACCGTGCCGTTGAAGCTGGTGAACGGGCCGTCGGCCACGCGCACCTGCTCGCCGATCTCGAACAGGATGGCCGGACGCGGACGCTCCACGCCTTC
>JBBROR010000017.1:0-23162 GCA_038229175.1 Acetobacterales bacterium
GCGGTGGCTCTGTTCGCCCTGCTGATCGCCTTCCTTATTCTCTTCACCTGAGACCGGGACGAGCCATCGTGCGTGGATCTTCAGCCAGACCCTGGGCAGCCCTGCGTGGTGCCGCGATCGCGTCGACTGGCCTGCTGCTCCAGACCTCCGCGGCTTCCGCCGCGGAGAAGGGCATGCCCCAGCTTGACTTCGCCAACCCGCTCACCATCGCCCAGGTCGTCTGGCTGGCGATCATCTTCTTCGCACTTTATCTGCTGCTCGACCTTTGGGCCCTGCCGCAGGTGAGCGTGGTGCTGAAGGATCGTGCCGCCCGGATCGAGGCTGATCTTGAAGCCGCGCGCGCCGCCAAGGCCCATGCCGACACGGCCGTGGCCGAACTGACCGCTGCTACCCGCAAGGCCCAGGCCGACGCGCAGGCTGCGGTGACCACGGCTGTCGAGGCCGCCACCGCTGAGGCCGCCACGCAGTCTGCCACCGCCAACGCGCGGCTGGATGCGCTTCTTGCCCAGGCGGAAAAGCGGATCGATGCTGCCCGGGCCGCTTCGGTGGGCGCCCTGCAGGCCGTTGCCGTGACGACGACGGCCGAAATTGTGGCCCGCCTGACCGGCTTCGCGCCAGATACCGCTATTGTTGAGAATGCCGTGGGTCGGGCGCTCGCCGCCCGCGCCGCGTAAGGGGCCGTCATGGAACACCACGAGAGCTTCTTCGCCGATCCGCGCAGCTGGGTTGCCATTGCGTTCGTCATTTTCTTCGTGCTGTTCGGCAAGAAGATCTGGAGCGTGCTGGCTGGCATCCTCGACAAGCGCGCCGACACCATTCGTGCCGAACTCGCCGAAGCCGGACGGCTGCGCTCCGAAGCGGAGGCCATGCTGTCAGATGCCAACAAGCGTCGTATCGCTGCCTTGGCTGAAGCCGAACACCTGCTCGAAGGTGCGAGGCGCGAGGCTGTCCGGCTCACCAATGCTGCTGTGGTGGAGGCTGAGCAGGCCACCCTGCGGCGGGAGAAGATGGCCATGGACCGGATCGCTGCGGCCGAAAGGGCTGCGGTTGACGAGGTTCGCTTTGCCGCAGCCGACGTGGCCGCTGCCGCGGCGAAAAGCATTATTGTCGAGAACCTTTCGGTGGACGCCGCAAGCGCGATCGTGGACCGTGCCATTTCCCAGCTGCCGCAGGCGTTGAGCCCGCGCCGCGCGGCGTAGGGTGCGCGAACCCCGGCTGTGACTGAAAAAGGCAGCCTCGGCTGCCTTTTTTCATGGCTGCCGCGCGTGGTCTCATATTGGCCTGGCTGCCTTGCCTCGGTCGTTCCGCGCGCTTAGCGTCAGCTTATGATGCGTTTGGGTTGCTTCACCCAAACGCATGAACATGATCGGTAAAACAAAGGTTGGAGCGTCATGATTATGACTCTACCCAAAATCATCACGCTCTAACGATAACAACAAGGGGAACGACCGATGCAGAACAAGATCAAATTGGCATGGGCCGATGGCAAGGCCGTGGTGAACGGGTGGTTGGCCATTCCGTCCGGCTTCTCCGCCGAGGTGATGGCACAGTGCGGATTTGATGCCGTGACCGTGGATATGCAGCACGGCGTGCAGGACTATATGTCGATGGTGCAGTGCTTTCAGGCCATGCAGGGCCATCCGATTCTGCCGATGGTGCGTGTGCCGTGGCTGGAGCCTGGCATTATCGGCAAGGTGCTCGATGCCGGCGCGTATGGTGTTATCTGCCCGATGATCAATTCCGCTGCCGAAGCCGCAAGCCTTGTGTCCTACTGCACGTATCCGCCGATGGGTGCGCGGTCGAACGGGCCGATCCGGGCTGCGATGTATGGTGAGGCGACGGGTTATCAGAAGACCGCCAATGACGAGATCATCATCATGCCGATGATCGAGACCAAGCAGGCGGTGGAGAACCTTGATGCCATTCTCGACGTGCCCGGCCTGACAGGCGTTTACATCGGTCCGTCCGATCTTGGGTTTTCGTATGGCATGATCCCGATCCTGGACCGGGAGGAGCCGGAGATCCTGGCGATCTATGATAAAATTCTGGCGGCCTGCGCCAAGCGCGGGCTGTATGCCGGCATCCACTGCGGCACGCCAGCCTATGCCGCGAGGGCCATCAAGATGGGGTTCCGTCTGGTGACGATCTCCAACGACAGCGGCATCATGGCCGTGGCCGCCAAGGCCGCCGTGAAGCATGTGCGCGACACTGCCGCCGAACACGTCTGAGGAACTGCGATGAACCCGCCTGTCATTCGCCTGCACCCTGATGACGGCGTGGTCATCGCGCGCGCCACGTTGCTGCCGGGCACCTCGCTCGGCAGCAACTGCTTGGCCACCATGCGCATCCCGGCCGGCCACAAGGCCGCCACACGGGCCTTTGCAATCGGCGATCCGGTTATTCGCTATGGCCAGATCATCGGGTTTGCCACCGCTGCGATTTCGCCTGGCGAGCATATCCACACGCATAATTGCGGGATGGGCGATTTCGCCAAGGACTACGCTTACGCCCAGCACACGACGCCCACGGCGTATTTCGACACGCCGGCCACGTTCATGGGCATTCGCAGGCCGGATGGGCGGGTGGCGACCCGCAACTATATCGGCATTCTCACCAGCGTGAACTGTTCGGCGCATGTGGCCAGCGTGGTGGCCGATGCGTTCAAGCGCAATCCGATCACCGGGCATGACCCCTTGGCCGATTATCCCAATGTGGATGGCGTGGTGGCGTTGACCCACAAGACCGGCTGCGGGATGACGCAGTTGGAGCCGTTGACGTTGCTGCGCCGCACGTTGGGCGGGTTTGCGCGGCATGTGAATTTTTCGGCCGTGATCGTGCTGGGCCTGGGCTGCGAGGTGAACCAGATCGGCGGGTTGATGACCGAGCAGCGTTTGGCCGGGCGCCTGAAGGCGCTTGATATCCAAGAGATGGGCGGCAGCCGCAAGACGGTGATGGCCGGCATCGAATTCGTGAAGAACGCGCTGGGCGAGGCCAACGACGTGACGCGCGTGGCGGTGCCAGCGCGCGAGCTGACGGTGGCGCTGCAATGCGGCGGGTCGGACGGCTATTCCGGCGTATCCGCCAATCCGGCCTTGGGCGTGGCCAGCGATCTTTTGGTGCGTAACGGCGGGACGGTGATTTTGTCTGAAACGCCAGAGACGTATGGCGCCGAGCATCTGCTGACGCGTCGGGCGGTGTCGGTTGAGGTGGGGGAAAAGTTGGTGGGGTTGATGCGTTGGTGGGAGGACTACACGGCGCGCGAGGGGGCCGAGATGAACGCCAATCCGTCGCCAGGCAACAAGGCCGGTGGACTGACCACGATCCTTGAGAAATCGCTGGGTGCGATGGCCAAGGGGGGCAGCACGAATCTGGTCGATGTGTTGAATTATGCTGAAATGGTAACCAAGAAGGGCTTCGTGTTCATGGACACGCCCGGCTACGATCCGGTTGCCGCCACCGGGCAGGTTGCCGGTGGTGCCAATCTGGTGTGTTTCACGACCGGCCGCGGCAGCGTGTTTGGGTGCAAGCCTTCGCCTTCCATCAAGCTGGCGACCAACACGGCCATGTTCACCCGCATGGAAGATGATATGGACATCAACTGCGGCACCATTCTGGATGGCGAAGAGACGGTGCAGGAGTGTGGTGCGCGGATTTTTGACCAGATGCTGCGGACGGCTTCGGGCGAGAAGACAAAGTCGGAAATGTTTGATTTTGGCGGCGCCGAGTTTGCGCCGTGGGTTCTGGGCGCGACGATGTGATTTTTTTTCTGAAGGGGAACTGATATGAGCCTGCATCCGGAAACACTTGCGCTGCATGCCGGCTGGCGCTCCGATCCTGCAACGACAGCGGTGGCGGTGCCGATCTATCAGACCACGTCTTATCAGTTCGAAAGCCCTGAACATGCGTCCGACCTGTTCGGGCTTCGGGCGCTGGGCAACATCTACACGCGCATCATGAACCCCACGACGGACGTGCTGGAAAAGCGCGTGGCGGCGTTGGAAGGCGGCGTGGCGGCGCTGGCGGTGGCATCCGGCCAGTCGGCGTCGTTGTTTGCGGTGAAGAACCTTGCGAGCGTGGGCGACAATATCGTGACCTCCACCGATCTTTACGGTGGAACGTGGAATCTGTTTGCCAACGCTTTGAAAGAGATGGGGATCGAGGCACGGTTTGTGGACCCCGCCGATCCGGAGGCGTTTGCACGGGCCACGGATGATCGGACGCGGGCCTATTACGCGGAGACGTTGCCCAATCCGAAGTTGCGGGTGTTTCCGATCGCCGAGGTGGCCGCGATCGGGCGGCGGTTCGGGATACCGCTGATCATGGACAACACCGCGGCGCCCTTGCTGGTGCGGCCGTTCGATCATGGTGCGGCCGTGGTGGTGCATTCGCTGACCAAGTATCTGGGCGGGCATGGCACGTCGATCGGCGGCATCGTGGTGGATGGCGGCAATTTCGACTGGGAGGCCAACCCCGGGCGCCAGCCGCTGATGAACACGCCTGACCCGAGCTATCATGGGGCCGTCTGGTCCCAGGCCGCCAAGCCGATGGGGCCGGTTGCTTATATCCTGAAGATGCGGGTGACGGTGCTGCGCGATCTGGGTGCGGCGATCAGTCCGTTCAATTCGTTCCTGATCCTGCAGGGCATCGAGACGGTGACGTTGCGGATGCGCGCGCATTGCGAAAACGCGATGGCGGTGGTGGCCTTTCTGAAGACACGGCCTGAGGTGGTGAAGATCATCTATCCGTCCATGGCCGAGGGCGCAGAGGCAGAAATGGTTCGGAAGTATTTGCCGCGCGGCATGGGCGGGATGGTGGGCATCGAGCTGGCGGGTGGTGCGGCAGCGGGGATGCGGTTCATCAAGGCGCTCGAGATGTTCTATCATGTCGCCAATATCGGCGACAGCCGCAGCCTGGCGATCCATCCGGCGTCGACGACGCATTCGCAGCTGTCTGAGGCTGACCGGGCCGCGACGGGTGCCACGCCTGGCTATGTGCGGCTTTGCATCGGCATCGAGCATATCGATGATATTCTGGCGGATCTGGACAAGGGGTTGGTGGCGGCGGGGTAGGTCCGCTACCGGCCCATCAGAACCAGCAGAACGCCGGCCACAACCAGCACGAGGCCCGCGACGTCGGCTTTGCGTAGGGTTTCGCGCAGGTAGAAGTGGCTGAAGGCGAGCGTGAAGACCATCTCGATCTGTCCCAGGGCGCGGACCAGCGCCACTGGGGCGGACGCGAAGCCGAAGAACCAGCAGGCGGATCCACACGCCGAGAGCGTGCCGACCCAGGCGGAGCTGCGCCAGGTGGTGAAGGCGGCCACGAACTGCTTTGGCTCGCGCCATGCCAGGTAGCTTCCCTGCATCAGCGTTTGCAGAAAATTGGTGGTGACCAGCGCCATCAGGGCGCCGAGAACGATGTTGGGGCTAGCAAGGCCTTTGGTGGCCACGCGGATCAGCAGGCCGGTGCAGGTGAAGCAGAAGCCGGCGCCCAGGCCGCAGAGCGCCGCCGGTTGCAGGGTTGCGCCAAGCAGCTCGGACGGTTTGAGGCCACGTCCGGCCAGCGACAGCACGAGCACGCCACCGACGCCTATCCCGATTCCGATCCAGGCGAGGCTGTTGAGGACCTCGCCCAGGACGATGGCGCCGATGATCGCGCCCTGGACCGACTCGGTCTTGGAATAGGCGGTGCCGACGGCAAAATTTCGGAAACCGAAAGCCATGATCAGCAAGGTGGTGCCGATGATCTGCAACAGGCCGCCCAGCCCGCATTCCACCACGAAAATCGGCGTGATGAGGGGCATTTTGCCTGGCGAGGCCCAAGCCGCCAGTGCCAGGAGCAGCGCCCCGGTCGGCAAAGCATAGACGTATCGTATGAAGCCGGTGGCGTTGACCCCCAGCCGCCCACGCAATTTCTGCTGCAAGGCGGTGCGCCACGTCTGAAACAGGGCCGCCGCGACAACGACGGGAATCCAGGCCTCGATCACGCGCCCCAGAGCCATCCGGGTTCCGCCAGGGCCGCGTGCAGGCCGGTGCGCGCGAGCATTGCGTCGGTTTCACGCTGGGCGTCGTCCAGCACTTCGTCGACATCGACATGCGTGACGCGGCGGCCGCGCATCAGCACGCGGCCATCGGCGATGACGGTATCCACATCCGCACCACCGGCGAAGCACACCACGCGCCACAGCGGCATGTTGCGCGGCGCCAGATGCGGCTTTCGGAGATCGATGGTGATGACGTCGGCCCTTTTGCCCGGCTCCAGGCTGCCGATTTCACGGGCCATGTGCAGGCCGCGGGCGGCGTCGATGGTCACCATTTCGAGCGCCTTGCCCGGCGGGATGAGGGTTTCGTCGCGGGCGTGGCGCTGGTGCAGGCGCATGGCCTGGAACATGTGGCGGAACATGTCGGTGCTGCGATCGGGCGCGGTGCCGTCGCTGCCGAGCATGACGGTGATGCCGCGGTCGAGCAGGGCCGGCACCGGGCAATAGCCGCGCACCGAGGCGATGGCGGACGGGTTGTGCACAACGGCCGCGTTGTGGCGTTCCAGGCTTGCGATGTCGGCTTCGGTGAGATCGGTGCAGTGGGACAGGAAGCTGTCCGGGCCGATGAGACCAAAAACGTGATCGGCGATCGCGATGCTGCCGGAATGGTGGCCGTCCTGGTGGAACAGCAGGCGGTGGCGTTGCTGGAGATCGCGCACCGCCCGCCCCTGCCGCAGGATCAGGTCGCGCAGCGCCTTGTCCTCCGGCAGCGTTTTGGCCACCGGCATGAGCAGGCAGACGCGGCTGCGGTCGGCGGTGTGGCAGGCTTCGATGAGAGCCTGCATCGTCTCCAGCTGCTGTTCGAACGAGACCGCCGTGATGTGCGAGGTGTCACCGTTCCAGTCGGCATAGTTGCGCGGGTGCGGCGGCCTGGTGGGGCCGATGGCCATGATGTCGCGGATGCCGATGCTGGCCGCACCTTCGGCGTGGGCGATGCCGTGGGCGGGCGTGTCGGTGCGCATCACGCTGTCGCCGCCGCCGAGCAGGGAGACGCCGGTGGTGACGCCGAACATCAGCCTTTCAAGGGCGGTGAGGCGGGCTTCGGCGCGCCAGAACGCGGGCGTGGAGCCCTGCGTGTAGATGACGCGGCAGGCTTGCATCCACGCATCGCCGTCGCCGCTGTGCAGGCTTTTCACCAGGCCGTGGCCAGCGTGGCCGTGGCTGTCGATGAGGCCAGGGAGGATGGCGTGATGGGTGGTGTCGATCACCTCGCGGGCGGAGTGGGCCCGGGTGACGTAGGCGCGATTGCCGACCGCGACGATCAGGCCATCGGCGATGGCGACCGCGCCGTCCTCGATGATGGTGCGGGCCGGATCGACCGGAATGATGGTGCCGCCACTGAGAAGAAGGTCGACTTCCATTCCGGCTGGTCCTGAATGTTCAGGATTGGACGGTATAGCGGCGCAT
Source organism: Acetobacterales bacterium (assembly GCA_038229175.1). GTDB lineage: Bacteria > Pseudomonadota > Alphaproteobacteria > Acetobacterales > Acetobacteraceae > CAIQQQ01. The sequence goes on from JBBROR010000017.1 coordinate 7,445, forward strand.
CGAAAAATCAAGGCGATGCCGCGCTGCGGAATTAGTCGCGAACCACATGGCGTTGGCGGACCAGCCGCTTGCCCTCGCTCCATTGCCACGCAACCAGGCCGGGGATGCCCACTGTCAGTTCGCGGACACGCTTGACCATCGACAGGGCGATGGCGGTGTCCGGATGGATCTGGAACAGGCCGCAAACGAGGATGAAGCCGGCCTCCTGCACGCCCAGGGCGCCAGGTACCACGAAACCGGCGCTGCGGGCGGCCATGCCCAGGCTCTCGATCACCAGCGCCTCGGAGGCTGTGACGGGGATGCCCATTGCGGTAAGCGCCAGCCAGACCTCGAGCGTGCCCAGCGCCCAGGCCAGCAGGTGGATTGCGGATGCCTTGGCCAAGGCCGGGCGGTTGGCCTGCAGCCGCATCAGTTCGGCATGCAGGCCACGCACCGATTCCACCGACAGTCCGGGGAACATTTTTTGCAGCCTGGACGCCAGGCCCTCGATCAGGCGGAGCATGCCGGCGCGCTGGGCGATGACGAAGCCCGCGAGGCCGATGCCCATTGTGATCAGCCCGCCCTGCACCCAAGGCTTCCAGCTTTCATCCGAGCTGATCGCGGTCAGCACGCTGATGCCGATTATGGTCCAGAGGAACTGGGTCAGCGCCTCCACCGTGAGGTCGAGCGTGGTGCCGGCGCCGGCGACGGCACCGGGGACGCCGCGAAGGGCCAGCATGCGAATGCCGACGAGGTTGCCGCCCATCTGGGCCACGGGGAGCAGCGAGTTCACCGCCTCACGGATCCAGCGCAGGCGGAAATACACCTTCATGCGCGGCATGCGGAGGCCCACGGAGATGCGCCACGCGATGGCGGACAGATAGAGTTGCACGAGATGCAGCGCCAGGGTGGCGGGGATCGCCCAGCCGGCTTGGAGCACCTCGTGCCCGATGGCCTGGGCGCCGAACCACGTGACCAGGCCGATCACGGCGGCGCCGCCCAGGACGATGGCCAGAATTGCGAATTTCATGGATGTTCGAAACGCTTCATTGCAAGCCGGATAGGCCCCGAACCTGGCTTTGTGTCAAACGATTACAGCGTGCGCCAGCTGGGCGTTTGGTGAAGCGGGATGCCACGCGGTATCCTGCGCGCCTATGCCTTCGTCTGCGATCCTTTCCGCAATGCCCTGGAGACTTCATGTCCGTTCTGCGCCTGCACAACAATCTCACACGCCGGCGCGAGGAATTCGTGCCGCTCGACCCCCAGCATGTGCGGATGTATGTGTGCGGGCCTACGGTGTATGACCTGGCGCATATCGGCAACGCGCGGGCCGACGTGGTGTTCGACGTGTTGGCCCGGCTGTTGCGGGTGCTGTATCCGCGGGTGACGTATGTGCGCAACATCACCGACGTGGACGACAAGATCAACGCGCGCGCCCATGCATCGGGCGAGAGCATCGGCGAGGTGACGGCGCGGACCTTGGCGGATTTTCATGCCGACATGGCCTCGCTCGGCACAAGGCCGCCGGATGTGGAACCGCGCGCGACGCAGCATATCGGCGAGATGATCGTGCTGATCGAGAGACTGATCGCGTCTGGCCATGCGTATGCGGCCGAGGGGCATGTGCTGTTCTCGGTGGCAAGTTATTCTGACTATGGCCATTTGTCCGGCCGCTCGCCTGAGGATCTTTTGGCGGGTGCGCGGGTGGATGTGGCGCCTTACAAGCGCGATGCCGGGGATTTTGTGCTGTGGAAGCCTTCGACGCCGGATCTGCCGGGGTGGGACAGCCCGTGGGGTCGGGGGCGTCCGGGTTGGCATATCGAGTGCTCGGCGATGTCGTGGCGCTATCTGGGCGAGAATTTCGACATTCATGGCGGTGGCGACGATCTGCTGTTTCCACATCATGAGAACGAGCTGGCACAGTCTGTGTGTGCGTTCCCGGGCAGCCAGTTCGCGCGGGTATGGGTGCATAACGGCATGCTGACGTTGAACGGCACGAAGATGAGCAAGTCGCTCGGCAATTTCTTCACGGTGCGCGACGTATTGAAGTTGGCACCGGCAGAGGCGATCCGGATGTTGCTGTTGAAGGCGCAGTATTCGCAGACCTTGGATTTTTCCGAGGCGGCGCTGCTGGAATGCAAGCGGGACATGGACCGGTTCTATCGCGCGTTGGAGCGGACGCCGGCCGAGCCTGCGGCGGAGATTCCGGATTCCATACGCGACGCGCTCTGCGACGATCTGAACACGCCTTTGGCGTTTGCAGCCCTTCACGCTTTGGCCGATGCCGCAATGGCGGGAGATGCCGACGCGGCTGCCGGGATGCTTGCGGCAGGCGATGTGCTGGGGCTGTTCCAGCAAAAGCCGGAAGATTGGTTCCGCAGCGGGGACGATGCCGCAGAGATCGACGCTTTGGTGCAGGCGCGCTTCGATGCCCGCAAGGCGCGCAACTTTGCCGAGGCGGATCGTCTGCGCGCAGCACTCGATGGGCGCGGCATCCAGTTGGAAGACAGCGCCACCGGCACGATCTGGCGCCGGAGCTGAGACCTGTGACGCCGCTGCTTGATCCGTCGCTGGACCCGTTGTTCTGGGACAATCTGCGCGCGACCGCCTCCAGCGCGTGGCATGGGCATGTGCCGTTCGCGCATTGGCTGGTGGCGGCCCTGCAGCCGCGGCGGATTGTAGAGTTGGGCACGCATAACGGCGTGTCGTATGCCGCGATGTGCCAGGCGGTGCAGCGCGGCGGCTTTGCGTGCGACTGCACGGCCGTCGACAGTTGGGCCGGGGATGACCATGCGGGGGCGTATGGCGGGGATATCTATCTCGATTTTTCCGCGTTCAACGATGCGCATTTTGCGGGGTTCTCGCGGCTGATGCGGTGCAGCTTCGATGATGCGGTGGAGCAGTTCGAGGACGGCAGCATCGATGTGCTGCATATCGACGGGTTTCACACCTATGAGGCGGTTCGGCACGATTTCGAGACGTGGCGCGGCAAGTTGTCCGACCGGGCGGTGGTGCTGTTTCACGACACCGATGTTCGGGTGCGGGATTTTGGGGTTTGGCGGTTCTGGGCCGAGATCAGGGATGCGGGCGTCGGCAGCCTGGAATTCTCGCATGCCTTTGGGCTTGGCGTGCTGATGATGGGGCCTGACGCACCCCCTGCCCTCACGGCGCTGTGCCGGGCGCCGCTCGATCAGGTGCGGGCGCGGTTCGCCGCCCTTGGGGAGCGGCATGTGCTGGCCTTCGAGCGGGTGCGCGTGCCCGAGGATGAGCCGGAGACGGCGGCAACGCCCGTTGCGATCGATCCCGATGCGGATTGCGGCGTGGTGGCGATTGCCGAGCGCTTTGCGGCGCCGCCTGGCCTGTGCGCCATCGAGCTGCCGCGCGATGCCGTGACGCGGACAGGCGGCGGGTGCACGGTTTGGGTTGTCAGCGACGATGGGCACGCATTTCGCCATGGCATCATTCATGCTGCCCCCGAGGGCGACAGCGTGACGCTTGCCTTCGCGCCATTCGGCCATGCACGTCCGCGGCATTTCCATTTGTTCGTGACCGCGCCTTGCGCGCGGGCCATGGGCCTTCCCGCGGCGCTTGCACAGAGGCTGGCCACGCGACGTGCGCCGATCGGGGTGAATACACCCATGCTCGACCTGCCGGACCTGCCACCCACCGGGCTTTATCTTCATCACAGCGGACGATTGGATCTGACGCATGACCGGACGTGACGGCGGCGCCGATCTGGTGCCCATCGGCAACACGCCGGTGGTGATCCTCGTGCGGCCGCAGCTTGCCGACAATATCGGTGCGGTGGCACGCGCGATGGCCAATGGCGGGTTGTTCCATCTGCGGCTGGTGGCGCCGCGCGATGGGTGGCCGCAGGAGCGGGCGTGGCGGATGGCGTCTGGCGCGGATCGGCTGCTGGATGCCGCGACGGTGCACCCCAGTGTGGCGGATGCGGTGGCGGACCTGCATCACGTGTATGCCACCTGCCCTCGCCCGCGGCATATCATAAAACCGGTGCTGACCGCGCGCGGTGGGGCGGCCGAGATGCGCATCGTGACGGCGCGGGACCTGCGGGTGGGGCTGATGTTCGGGCCTGAGCGGGCAGGACTCGACAACGACGACATGGCCTGCTGCGACGCGCTGATCCGCTTTCCGCTCAATCCGGAGTTCATGAGCCTCAATCTGGCGCAGGCGGTGCTGGTGATGGCGTATGAGTGGTGGACGGCGCAGGACGAGACCATTGCGCGCATTTTGATGACCAACGAGACGCGGATCGCCAACAAGGGCGAGTTGGAGAATTTCCTGGGGCATCTGACGCATGAGCTGGACGCGTGCGGATTTTTGAAGAACCTGCCGAAGCGGCCGGGCATGGTGCGCAACATCCGGCATTTCTTTCAGCGCGGCGAGGTGACGGAGCAGGAGCTTCGGACGTTGCACGGGATCGTGACGGAGCTGGCGTTGGGTCGGCGGCTGCGCGGGCGGGTTGAGGCACCATCGACAACCGAAAGCGCTGTGGAATAGCCTGTTAAAAATGGGAGGCTTCCATGATCGAACGTCGCGCCATGCTTGGAGGCAGCGCACTCGCCGCCGCGACCCTTGCTGCCGTGCATCAGGCGCGCGCAGAGGAAACGCCGATCTGGAGCCAGGACTATACTGCCGCCAAGCAGGGCGGCGTGAACCTGGCCATTTACCGGAAACGCGTCGGGCCGCCGGACGGCACGCCGCGGCCGGTGCTGTTCTTTGTGCATGGGTCCACCGCCTCGGCGCGGCCGACCTACGACCTGACCATTCCGGGCCGGGACGACGTTTCGATGCTGAACGTGGCCGCGCGCTGGGGCTATGACGTGTGGACGATGGACCACGAAGGATACGGCAGATCGTCGCGCACCGAGGGAAATTCCGACATCGCGAGCGGCGTTGAGGACCTGAAGGTGGCGGGCGACCTGGTCCTGCACGAAACCGGCGTGGCGCGGATGCATATGATGGGCGAAAGCTCCGGCGCGCTGCGGGTTGGCGGGTATGCGATGGCGCGGCCGGATCGTGTGGGGCGGCTGGTGTTGCAGGCGTTCACCTATACCGGCCAGGGCTCGGGCACGCTGTCCAAGCGGGCGGAGCAGGCGGAATTCTACCGCACGCACAACCGTCGTCCCCGCGATGCGGCAATGCTCAATTCCATTTTCACGCGCGACAGGCCCGGCACCACCGACCAGGACGTGATCGACGCGTTCATCAAGGCGGAGATGCCGTTTGGCGACAGCGCACCGGCCGGCACGTATCTGGACATGACGGTGAACCTGCCGATTGTGCATCCGGACCGTGTGACGGCGCCGGTGCTGCTGATAAGTGGGCAGTATGACGGCATCGCCTCGATGGACGACATTTGCGACTTCTTCAAGAAGCTCCCGAATGGCGACAAGCAGCTGACGATCATTCCGGGCGCTGCACATACGTTGGTGAGCAGCAAGCAGCGGTTCGCGTTCGGGCGGGTGATGAAGTCCTGGCTAGAGCGTGATGATTTTGGGTAGGGTCAAAATTATCACGCTCTAACCTTTGTTTTACCGGTCATGTTCATGCGTTTGGGTAGAGAAACCCAAACGCATCATGCTCTGGGCGATATCGCCCTACTGGTTCCAGTGACCGTTGCGCAGCCGGTGCAGGGGTGCGCGCAGGGCGATGGGAACCCAGCGTCGCCAAAGGCTGCCGGCCAGTCGCTTTAGAAGGCTGGGGCGGGTCTGGTGTTCGATGAAGGGGCGTAGTTCCGCGAGGACGCGGTCGGCTGTGGCGGCGTGCGCGTGCCTATCGTCAACGGCGCGGTGGGCCAGGGCGGCGAGAACCACCCCGGCGACATGGTCGCCTGCCGTATTTTGAGCGTCCACCAGGGCCGTGACCGACAGCGCGAGTTGGTTGGCCAGGCGTTGTTCGGTGGCGATCTGCTCGGACCGGGCGCCGGCCACATTTGTCGACAATGACCCGATGGCTTGGCCCAGTGCGTCCATCGGCGAATTCACCGGCGGTGTGGCGACCTGGTCGGCGAGGCGTCTCCAGGGCGCGTTTTGATCGAAATGGGGTGTCCACATCGCGATGAATGCGCCGGTGGCGGCGGCTTCGGCGGGGATATCGCGATCGTGGGCGGTGTGGATCATGTCGCGGTAGATCGTCTCCAGCCGGTCCAGTTGGTGCTCGATTCCGTACTGTGCCCTGACCAGGTCTGAGACCCCAGCCACTTCGCCGGCGTTCCACGTTGCGATTGCGGTGGCCACGGTGTCTGGGGTGACCGAATGCGTTAGAATTCCGGCGCCGAGGTTCCAGGGCAACCAGTCAACCGCGTTTTTCAGGGTGAGGAAGCCTGCCAGGCCGCGGCCGTCGCAGATCACGACGCCGGCCCCTGCCGCGGCTGCCTCCAGCGCGGTTCGAGCGGTGCCGAAGACGAGATCTGTTTCGGCAAAGAGGGCTTCCGGGGTTTCGGTCATGCGGCCGGCGCCGTGGCCGTATTCTTCCAGCGCGATGCCCAATTTGTGGCAGGCCGCGCGGATCGCCGGCAGGTGGTTGGCGTGCTTGGTCAGCACCACGGCGCGCCTTGGCCCTTCCGGCGCGGATTTTCGGGGTGGAATGCGCGACAGGTCGATGGCGTTCGGCAGCAATTCCACCCGTTCGGCCGCAGCGCCGTTGGCGATCAGCCTGGCCTGGCAAAGCCTGTCGACGGCAAACAGGCGGCGCACGGCGGGGTGGGGCGGCGGGTGGTCGAACGCCGAGGCGGCACCGTGGCAGACGAAGAGCGCCGGCACGCCTGGATTGGCCGCAAGGGCTGCCATGGTGGGGGCTGTGTGATGGCCGTGGATGACGTCTGGCCGCAGGGGGCCGATATTGGGCCTGTCGGTGACGATGTGGCCGCGGTCTCGCATGCGCTCCGCCAAAGGGCCGAGCGTTTGGGCGAACAGCACCGGGCGGTGCCCGCGCCGGCGCAGGCCATCGGCCAGTTGCTCGACCACAACCTCGGTGCCGCTGCGGTTTGCCAGCACGATATTGGTGATCAGGATGGTCAGAGACAAAACACGGCCTTGTCCACAAATTTATGCGATGTATGGCAGGAAGACGGGGGAGAGCTTTACGCAGTGTGCCTTACGTCATAAAAAAGACAATGCACAGAACCTGTCTACTGCTCGCCCACCCCGGACATGAGTTGAAACTCTATCGTTGGATGTGCGTTAACCGGCCATTCGTAAGTATTATGACGGATGGGTCGGGAAGTTTTGGAATATCACGCTTAGATTATTCTTATCGAACCTTTGAAGCTGCTGGTGCAGTGTTTGATCGCTCCGTTGTACCATGTCCGGATCAGGCCTGGTATGCGGCGATCATGGAAGGCGATTGTCGGCCATTCCTGGCCTTGGCGTCAGAGCTTGGGCAGGCCGTCGCACCGGGCTGCCTGATCGTGGCAGACCCTGTTGAGGGCTACAACCCGATGCACGACCTGTGCTCGGCCGTTGCGGACCGGGTGGCGCACCTGGTGGAAGGGATGCGTGCCAGTTATCCGCTGACGCGACCCAGGGCAGGTGGCCAGTTGACTGTGCTCGACGTGGCGGCGCAGGCCCGCAAGCGCGCGGTTCTGGACGATTATACGCCGCTGCAGAATGAGATCCGCGAGCTGCTCCGGGTGGATCCGGACGCGCTGGCGGTCGAACAGATCGTTGCGGCCGATTACGACTGGCCGGAGACGCTGGATCGACAGCCAGCCTACGAGAATTTCGGCAGCAATCGAGCCGCCGAGGGGGTGTATCGGCGCACGATCACCTATCGCGACCATGTGCGGCCGCTGGCCTTGAAGCTGCGCGCGCTTTAGCCGGGCGCCTTTTCCCAGCACCATTTGGCCACCTGTTCGTGGGTGGCGAACCAGACGTTGTAGGCCTTCATATAGGTCACGAGCCTATCCAGCAAAGCGATGCGGGAGCGGTGGCCGATGATGTGCGGGTGCATGGTGAGCAGGAAGAGCCCGCCTTCTGCGTGGGCGCCGTCGAACTCGGCACGGAAAATTTCTTCAACGCCAGAGGGGGGCGTGTGGGGGCGGATGGCGCTGTGACGTTGGAAGCCGAAATAAGGGGCGTCGTCGCGGATCCATTCTGGCGGAAGTTCGACGATGCCCGTGGCTTCGCCGTCAGCGGTGAGTTCGTAGGGGTCGTCATCGGCCATCAGCGAGCTGTCGTAGAGCAGGCCCATTTCACGGATGATTGAGAGGGTGTAGGGCGAGAAATCCCAGCTGGCGGTGCGCATGCCGACCGGGGTTCGGCCGGCGAGTTTGCCCAAGACGTCGGCGGCGCGGAACGAAAGATCACGTTCGGTGGCGTGGTCGAGCTTGGTGTTCAGCTCGTGGATCCACGAATGGATGCCGATTTCGTGGCCGTCGGCTGCGACGCCGCGGACTTCGTCCGGGTGCAGCAGGGCGGAGACGGCGGGATAGAAGAAGCTGGCGGGAATCTGGTGTTTTTGCAGCAGGGCGCGGATGCGGGGCATGCCGCTGCGGGAGCCGTACTGGCCCTGGCTGATGCGCATCGGGCTGGTGTCGTTGTCGCGCAGCGGGATGGTTTCGTGATCGGCGTCAAACGACAGGGACACGGCGCAGCGTGCTCCATTGGGCCAGGAGGTGGGGTGCATCGAGCGGCCGGCACGGGCTTTTTCCACCATGCCGCGCCATGTGGCCTCGGGCCATTCCCATGGGTTTGTCGGTGTGGTCATGCGCGGGGTTCCTTCCCTGAGTTCGAGCGGTCATGTTGACGCAACGGACGACGACCCGAAAGAGCCCTCATGACCGATATCGCCAACGCCGCCGCAGCCACCCATACCGATCCCGCGCTGATGACAGCCGAAGAGATGGTGCATCACTACGCCAGGGGCACATTGTCGCCGGTGGAGGTGCTGCAGGCGGTGACGGAGCGGGTGGCACGCCACAATGCGCGGATCAACGCGTTTGCCGTGATGAACCCGCAGGCGTTGGCCGCGGCTGGCGAAAGCGCCGCGCGCTGGCGTGCGGGCCGACCGCGTGGGGCACTGGATGGTGTGCCGGCGACGGTGAAGGATCTGATCGACATTGGCGGGCTGCCGACGCGGCGTGGGTCTAGGCTGACCGATCCGGGGCCGGCGGCGGAGGACGCGCCGGCGGTGATGGGGCTGAAGGAGGCGGGCGCCGTGATTATCGGCAAGACCACGACCACCGAGTATGGCTGGAAATCGCCGGGGGATTGCCCTTTGCATGGCATCACCCGCAATCCGTGGAACACCGACCACACGCCTGGCGGGTCCAGCTCCGGGGCGGCGGCGGCGTGTGCGGCGGGGTTCGGGCCGCTGCATGTGGGCACCGATGCGGGCGGTTCGATACGGATACCGGCGGCGTGGTGCGGCGTGGTGGGATTGAAGCCGAGTTTCGGGCGGGTGCCGCAATGGCCGCTGGGCGCGTTCGCCGGCGTGGCCGTGGCGGGGCCGATCACGCGCACCGTGCGTGATGCGGCGATGATGTTCCAGGCGCTGTCGCGGCCGGACCTGCGTGACCCGTTCTGCCTGCCGGATCAGCCACGGGATTGGTTGGACGGGATCGAGCATGGCGTGGCCGGGCTGCGCGTGGCGGTGCTGCGCAATCCTGGGTTTGACGCGCCGGTGGACTGGGACGGGATCGCGGCGATGGAGCAGGCGGCGGGATTGCTGGTGGCGGCGGGCGCCGAGGTGGAGGAGGCCGATGCCGGGCTGCCGGATGTTCGCGACATCTTCGGCAAGGTCTGGGGCGTGGCGCTGGCGCGGCTGGTGGCCAGTGTGCCGGAAAGCCGCCGGCACATGCTTGATCATGGGCTGCTGGCGGTGGCCGAGCATGCGGGCGGCGTGACGGCGATGGAGTTCATGGATGCGGAGGCGATGCGGATCGCCGCAGCCCACGCCATGGCGCGGCTGCACCAGCAGTTTGATCTCGTGCTGTGCCCCACGGTTCCGGCCGGGCCGCCTTTGGCGGACGCGCTGACCACCGATCCGGTGCAGGCGCTTTGGACCCACTGGGCGCCATGGACATTCGCGTTCAACCTGACGCGCCAGCCGGCGATCAGCGTGCCGATGGGGTTCGGGCAGACGGGATTGCCGCGCAGCGTGCAGGTGGCGGCGGCGTTGTATCGCGATGACCTGGTGTTGCGGGCGGCGCGGGCGCTGGAGCGTGCACAGCCGTTTCCGATTGCAGACCTGGATTAGGGCGTGATGATTTTGGATCGAGTAGAAATCAACACGCTCTAGCCTTTTTTATCGATCATGTTCATGCGTTTGGGTGAAGCAACCCAAACGCATGAACATGATCTGGTAGGCCGTGTGCAGGCGCTCAGGCGGTTGTGACCTTCGGCATTTTGATTTCGTTGCGGCGGGCGACCATGGCGGACAGCGGCCAGAGTTCGAAGCCCTTGGCCTTCAGCGTGGGCAGCCATTCCTCCAGCGCGGTCAGCGTGTGCGGCCAGGGGTGGCCGATGGCGATGACGTGGCCGAAGCGGCGGGCATGGGCTTCGATCTGCATCAGCTGCTCGCGGATGGTCTCGGGCTTGGGGCTGTGGTCGATGAAGATATCGCGGGCGGCGGCTGGGACCCCGATGTCGTGCGAACTGCTGTAGGCCACGGAATGTGCGATGACGACGCTGTCCAGGAACAGCATATCGCGCGCCTTGCACTCCTGCGCCACCAGCGCCATCAGCGCCGGATCACGGGTGGCGACCGATCCCATGTGGTTGTTGAGGCCGACGGTGGCGGGCACCGCGTCGATCGCGGCACGCAGGCGGGCGAGGTTGACGGCGGGGGGCAGATCGACGCGCAGCGGGTCCGGCCCGGTCCAGTTGGTGGTGAGGCCGGTGGACTGCATGGGCATGTGCAGTGTCATTTCGTGGCCGCGGCTGGCGGCGGCGGCCACCTGGCCCGCCAGGTTCTTGGCGAACGGGAACCAGGAAAGGGTGAGCGGACCCGGCATCGCCACCACGCGCTCGGTGCCGGCATGCATCACGCCAAGATCGTCGATCACGATGGTGATGGCAGGTTTTTCGATGTTGGCGGGGCGGCCCACGGCGTAGCGCTGCCAGCGGGGTAGAATAGGGGTTGGCGGGACTGTCGGCGCCACCAGGGCTGGTTGCACGAGAACAGGGGTAGGCGGCAGTGTAGGGGGAGGCACGGCCACCGGTGCGGCAGCTGCCATCGGCGGCGGCGCTGCGGCCGGCAGCGGCATGTTCACCTGCGTTTGGGAACCCGCAGGCGGGGATGCGAGTCCTGCCAATGCGACGGCCAGAAAACCACGACGATGCACCGGGTTCATGTTCGGCAAAGCTTTCGGTGAAGGCGGCCATAGCATTAGGAATTTATGCTATATATCGAGACGCTTATACCCATTTCCGTTGGGCAATTGCCAGTGTGTTGCAGTGCAAGGCACGATTGCGTGATAAATATGACACAGCCGGCGCCGTTGGCCTGGCGGCGTGGAGGAGACAGCCATGACGACCAATGAATCACATGATCACGATCACGATCACGGGCACGGGCACGATCACGGGCACGATCACGGGCACGATGACGGGCACGATGATGCCCACGCGCATGGGGGGCATCATCATCACGCCCCAGCTGACTTCGGCACGGCCTTCGCACTTGGGGCCGCGCTGAACGCCAGTTTTGTGGTAGCCGAGTTCGGCTTCGGGTATGCCGCCAATTCGGTGGCGCTGATGGCCGACGCGGCCCACAACCTGGCCGATGTGCTGGCACTGCTGTTGTCGTGGGGGGCGGCGGTGCTTGGCAAGCGGTCGCCGTCGCAGCGGCGGACCTATGGGTGGGGGCGCACCACCATTCTGGCGGCGCTGATCAACGCGGCGGTGTTGCTGGCCAGCGTGGGCGCCATCGCAATAGAGGCGATACGGCGGTTCGCGCATCCGCTGCCTGTGGAGGATGGCACCGTGATGTGGGTGGCGGCGGCCGGCATCGTGGTGAACGGCGCCACCGCCTTGCTGTTCCTGCGGGGCCAGTCCGACCTTAACGTCAAGGCGGCGTTTCAGCACATGCTGGCCGATGCGGTGGTGTCGGCGGGCGTGGTCATTTCCGCCATTGTGATCGGTGCGACCGGATACAGCTGGATCGATCCTTTAACCAGCCTGGTGATTGTGGCGGTGATCGTGGCCGGCACCTGGGGGGTGTTCCGCCAGGCCGCCAACCTGTCGATCGACGGGGTGCCGGACGGGATTGCGCATGGCGATGTGATGCAATGCCTGTGCGGCCTGCCGGGCGTGATTGAAGTGCACGACCTGCATGTTTGGGGGCTGTCGACGACCCACACCGCGTTGACGGCGCATCTGGTGCGCGAGCCGTCAGGCGGGGATCATGACCTGATAGAGGCCGCCAACCGGGAGCTGACCCGGCGGTTTGGCATCGGGCATGTGACGTTGCAGCTGGAAACGCCGGAACTGGCGGGGACGTGCCGGCTTCGGCCGGATCATGTGGTGTAAGCCGGGTGGTATAGGCAGGGTGGTGTAAGTTGGGGTGGTTTCAGCCGGGCCTTCGGGGTTTGGTTCGGCGGATCAGCCACCGAAGCCGAGGAAGCCCGATGTGGGGTTGGCGGTGCCGCCATCGCTCGGCGTCGGGCGCTGGAGGATGGGGCGTTGGGCGGTGACGACCACCGGCTTTGTGGGGGCTGGCCTTGCGGCGGCCTCCTTCGCAGGGCTGCTTTTGCTGCCCTTGTTCTGGGGCGTGGAGGCCACCTGCGGCGGCGCCGCGCCGCGCAGCGAGAGCAGCAGGAAGGTGATGTCGTTGCGGGACAGGTCGATCGACTGATCGAGCGGCGTGAGGCCGAGGACGTTGCGGGCGTTGAAATCCGCGCCACGGGCCAGTGCGTCCCGGGCCGAGCCGATATCGCCACGGTTGATCGCATCGAACAGCGCGTCGGTCGGCGGCATGTCCGTCGCCAGCCGTTCGGAGGGCGCGACACGGTCGGCATTGACGGAGGCACCCGGCAGGCCAGGCGCGGGGGCGGGCTTTGGGGCGCGTTTTTCTTCGCCGCCGCCGACGATCGGGCCGCGCTGCAGGCGGTCGGTCACGGAGGATTGCGCCGATGCCAGAGCGGGCAGCAGGAGCGTGACGGATGAAATGGCGATGAGACGCAGGATACGATGACGCAGGATACGATGACGCATGATGGACACACTGTTCCAATAGAATGACGGCGGTTCAGAGCAATATCGCCTGAGGTTGGTTCAACCGTCCGAAAAAATTGCTCGATAAAATAGAGAGCTGAAGCGTGATGGCTTCACCTCTCTGAAGGTGGCATGCTTTAGCGCATCATTGGTTCAACCACCAGAACCCTGCATTGAGATAGGTCGCATACGAGGTCCAGAGGAAATACGGCACGAGCAGAAAGGCAGCGGGGCGGTAGAGCCGGGCGAAGGACAGGATGGTGAGGCCGATCAGCACCAGAAGCGGCACGATCACCAGCATGCCGAGGCTGGGGCTGTTCATGCCGAAGAACGCCGGCGACCACGCGGCGTTGAGCAGAAGTTGCCATCCCCAAAGCTGGAGTGCGGCGGTCTGTCGCCTGCCCTGCGGCGCCTTCAGCCAGATGAGCCAGGCGCTGGTGCCGATCATGACATGCAGGGTGGTCCAGACGACCGGAAAAACCCAGTTGGGTGGGTTGCCCGGCGGACGGACCAGATTTGCATACCAGCCGCCCAGCGCCGGCGCGTTCACCGCCGCGGCCGACACGCCCACCAGAAGGCACAGCCCGACGAAGCCGATGAGCGCCAGCCAGGGCGGGCCCTTGCCTTTCGGCAGGTCGCCACGGGGATTGGGGTTGCGGCCTCGGCGGCCGGGCCGCTGTGATTTCTGGAACGCATATTCCCGCATGTCTCAGGCTCCCTCCCGCCGCCACGCCAGTATCGCCAGGCCCAGGATGAGCGGCAGCGCCACCCAGGGTGGCAGCAGCGGCAGCGCCGCGATCCCGGTGACGATGTGATCGGCCCGGCGTGGCAGCCCGATCCAGCGCGCGCCGCCGGCTTCCCGGCCAGCATCCACTCTGTGGAGTATGGGGGCTCCGTCGGGGTCGATCCAGTGGATACTGCCGCCGGAGGCGCGCACCAGCGGTGCCAGCAAGGTGGCGGTGGCACGCAGATCGGCGAGTTCCATCGGGTTGGCGGCACCGGCGGCGGCATAGGCGGTCTGGGCGCCATCCGAGATCTGCCATACGCCGGGTGTGGTGGCGGGCAGGCTGGCGGTGCCGCGGCCGGGGCGCGCGGCTTCCAATGCGACGCGGCTTTGGGTGCCGTCTGGCGCGATGATGGCAACGCTGCCGGGTGGGGCGTCTTCGGTGGTGCGGCGCTCGATGGCGAGTTGGCCGCCGGCGACGTGGGCGGTGAGGGCCGTCTCGTCCAGTTCCGGCTCCTTCATCAGCCAGTGCGCGACGCGGCGCAGAAGCTCGGCCTGCGGGCCGCCGCCGTCATGGCCGCGCGACCACAGCCAGATCTGGTCGGACAGCAGCAGCGCCACGCGGCCTTCGCCGACATGGTTGACCACCAGCAGCGGCTGGTCGGCGGGGCCGCTCATCAACACGTCCCCTTGTATCAGGCCGGTGTTAACGGCGCGAAACCACTCGCCCCAGAGCGCCGGGGCGTTGGCGCGCCAGCCGGGCAGGTTTTCGGTGACGGGGTGGCGCGTGCCCATGGGTGTGATGGCCGGACGGAACGCGCCCTCAGTGACGGCGGGGGACACGCCGCCCGTTTGGGGGCGGACTGGCAGGATGGCGCCCAGGGGGCTGGCGAGCGGGCTGCCGGGGCCGTTGAATTCGGGGCCGACGCTCATCAGCAACGCGCCGCCTTCGCGGACGTATTCGGCGATGTTGCGCAGATAGACCGGGGGCAGCAGGCCGCGATTGGTGAAGCGGTCGAGGATGATGAGGTCGAATTCGCGGATCTTGACCTGGAACAGCTCGCGCACGGGGAAGGCGATCAGTGCCAACTCGATCAAGGGCGTGAGGTCGTCTTTTTCCGGGGGGCGCAGGATGGTGAAGTGGACGAGGTCCACGGCGGGGTCGGCCTTCAGGAGGCGACGCCAGGTGCGCTCGCCGGGATGGGGCTCGCCCGAGACGAGCAGGACGCGGAGGCGGTCGCGCACCCCGTTGATGGTGACGACGGCGCGGTTGTTGAGCAGGCTGACCTCGCCGGGACGCGGCTCGGCAGAGAGTTCGATGACGCTGGGGCCGGCGCGGGTGAAGGGCAGCTCGATGGTCTGGTTGCGGCCGACCGGGACGGTGAGCACGCGGGGCGGTTCGCCGTCGCGGCGGATGGTGAGGCGGGTGGTGGGCGACGGGGCGCGCAGGCCGAGGGTGGTGCCGAGATCCTCGACCACCACCTTGAGTTCGACGGTCTTGCCGACGACGCCGTAGCCGGGGGCGGAGACGATGCGCACGCGGCGGTCGATTTCTTCGCCTTTTGCCGGCAGGAGGACGTGGAGGGGGGCTGGCAGGTTGGTTGGGATGTCGTGGATCTGGCCGTCCGTCACGGCGATGATGCCGGCGAGGCGCGCGGCGGGGATGTCGGCCAACGCACGGTCGATGGCGGCGAAGAGTTGGGTGCCGCCGGTGCCGGCTTCGGGCACGGTGACGGTGCGCAGTTCGAGGCCTGCGAGTTCGCGGCCTTGGTCCTGCACCTGCTTTTCGATGGCGGCGCGGGCCTGGGCGGCGAGTTTTTCCCGGTTGGCCACGGAC
>JBBROR010000018.1:0-23069 GCA_038229175.1 Acetobacterales bacterium
CGCCGCACCGCCGCGATCACGCCCAGCGGCAGCCCGATGCACAGTGCGAACACCATGGCACACACACCAAGCTCCACCGTGGCGGGGAACAGCGACAAAAACTCGTCCCACACCGCCGCATGGGTGACGGTGGAGGTGCCGAGATGCCCGGTGGCAAGCTGCCCCTCATAGTCAAGGAACTGCTTCCACAGCGGCTGGTCCAGCCCGAACTCATGGCGCAGCATCGCCAATCGCTCGGGCGCGATGCCATGCTCACCCACCCGCACTTCGATGGGATCGCCCGGCACCGCATGGATCAGAAGGAAGCTCGCCAGGGTGACACCAATAAAGGTCGGCAGGATCAGCGTCACCCGACGCAGAAGAAAGCGCAGCAACTACTTCAGATCAACATTGGTGAACTCGAACGTGCCAAGCGGGCTCATCTTGAAGCCCGTCACGTTCGCACGCATCGGCACGAACACCACCGAATGCGCGATCAGAAAGAACGGCGCCTCGCGATGCATGATCACTTGGGCCTGTTCGTAGAGTTTTGTACGGTCGGCCTGGTTGGTGATCTCGGCCGCCTTCTGGATCAGCGCCTCGAACTCCTTGTTGCAGAACTTCGACGCCGAACCACCGCCGATGCGCGACGCGGCACAGCCGGCGAGCGGCACGAAGAAGTTGTCGGGGTCCCCATTGTCACCGGTCCAGCCCAACTGCGCCATGCCGTGCTCGCCGTTCTGCACCCGTTTCCGGTATTCACCCCACTCGTAGGACACGATTTTGGTTTTGATGCCAACCTTGGCGAGATCGGACTGCATCAGCTCGCCCACCCGGCGCGCATCGGGATTGTAGGGGCGCTGCACCGGCATGGCCCACAGGTCGGTTTCAAAGCCCGCGGGGAAGCCGGCCTCGGCCAGCAGCTTCTTTGCCGCCGCCGGATCGTATTTATAATCCTCAACCTTTGTGTTGTAGCTCCACAACGTCGGCGGGATGAGATTCTTCGCCGGCGTGCCGGACCCCTGATAAACCGCGTCCAGGATCGCCTTCTTGTCGATTGCCATGTTGATGGCCTGGCGCACGCGAACATCGGTGAACGGCGGCTTGAGGTTGTTGAATGCGAGATAGCCGATGTTCAGGCCCGACTGGCTGAGCAAGGTCAGGCTCTTATCCGCCTTGATCGAAGGCAGGTCGGCGGGGAGCGGACCGAACGAGATCTGGCACTCATTGGCGCGCAGCTTCGCCAGGCGCACCGCCGGGTCCTTGTTGATGGAATAGACCAGCGTGTCGACCTTGGCCTTGGTGCCGTAGAATGCATCGAACCGCTTGAAGCGGATATTGGCGTCGCGCACGTAGGTGACAAACTCGAACGGCCCGGTGCCGATCGGCTCCTGGTCGATGAGCTCGGGCTTGCTCATCTTGGTCAGCGTGTCGGCGTATTCCTTGGACTGGATGGCCGCGAAATCCATCGCCAGATTGGCCAGGAACGGCGCCTGCGGCTTCGTCAGCACGAATTTTACGGTGTAGTCGTCAACCTTGGTAATGCTGTCGAGCAAGGCTGGCATCGACATGTCGGCGAAGTAGTCATAGCCGCCGCCAGACACCTTATGATAGGGATTTTCATCTTTCCACTGGCGTTCGAAGCTGAACAGCACGTCATCGGCGTTGAAGTTGCGGGTCGGCTTGAAGTTCTTGTTGGAATGCCACTTTACGTTGCGGCGCAGATTGAACGTGAACGTTTTGCCGTCTTCGGAGACCGTCCATTTCTCGGCCAGCCCAGCCTCGACCTCGGTGGTGCCGGGCTTGAAATCGACCAGGCGACCATAGACCGGGCGGTTGGCGTTGAACGTGGTGCCCGTGGTGTTCACCATCGGGTTGAAGTTCTCGGGCGAGCCTTCCGAGCAGTAGACCAGCGTCTTTGCCTGGGCAGGAAGTGATGCGGCCAAAAGCCCGATTGCGGCCGCCGCCACAAAAAGGGACCGAGAATTCTTCATTTTTGGAACTCCGTTGTTCGGGATGCCGACTGAACCCGATTTCCGATCGGTTGAAAAGGTCATGCCGTGCGGCGGCTCAGCAGCGCGTCCAGGCTCCAGGCGCCGGCACCCATCGCCACCAGTTGCAGGAGGCCGCCGGCGATCGCCAGGTTCTTGTTGAAGTTGATCATCTGGCCGGCAACGCCATGCTGATAATGGAACAGAAAGCCGGTCACGATGCACCAGGCTGCCAGGATGAGGGCCACGAAGCGCGTTTGTACGCCCAACAGGATGGCAAGCCCGCCGCCGAGCTCGACAATGACGGACACTCAATAGGCCAATTGCGGACTTGGCAGCCCAACCGATGCGATATAGGCCGTGGTCGGCCCCGGCGCGCCCAGCTTGCCATATCCGCCGATGATGAAGATCGCGGCCAACAGAATACGGCCCAGTAACTGGGTTGCCGGCGAGATAAATAGCGACATACGGAACTCCATTCAGGAAAAATTTTACTGCAGAACAACGTGAAGCATCATGGGAAGACTGCCAAACCGCATTCAGATTTTTTGCAAGGCTGCGATGTACGCGCGGTTCCAGGTTGGCGCGATCATCACCTCATTGATCACCACATGATCCGGCAGGCAGGCGATATATCGGATCAGATCGCCAACCTCGGCTGACTGCACCATCCGTGCGCGATCCTCGTCACTCACCGGCACCGGCCGCTTGTCCAGAATAGGCGTCGCCACCTCGCCGGGCAGCACGACAGAGGAGCGTATATTGTGGATGCATTCGGACATGTTCAGCGAATGGCTCATCGCCACCACACCGTGCTTGGCCGCCGTGTAAGCCGGCCCACCTAGGGCGGAGATGAACCGGCCCGCCATAGAGGCGGTATGGATCAGCACGCCACCCCCTTGTGCCCGCATCGCCGGAAGCACCGCAGTGACGCAATAAAAGGCAGAACTCAGATTGCCTGATATCACGGCATCCACGCCAGCCGGCGTGAGCTTGCCCCATTGCCGGTCGGGAAGGTTCAGCCCGGCATTGTTGACCAGGATATCGATCCGCCCGAACTGGCCCAGAATATTGGCCGCGATCGCCTCGACCTCCGCTGACACCGTGAGGTCGCCGGCCTGCACATGCGCGCTGTCTCCGATCGACGCCGCCACGGCGTCCAGCTTCGCGCGTGTCCGCCCGGTAAGCACCACGATGGCGCCTTCCTGCGCCAGCGCGATCGCCGCCGCCTCGCCGATGCCGCTTCCGGCGCCGGTGACCCAGGCCACTCTCCCTGCGAGACGCATGCGTTGTCCTCCGATGCAAGCTTGTGCCGCGCGCGATTGTGGGCACGAATGTTGCTCTCTCGCCAGCATTGACCACCGAGCATCGACCGCCCAGCACCGCCCGTCCGTGGAGCCATCATGACCGACACGCCAAAAGCCGAGCACGAAGCCGAGTTCGATTTTTTTCTGGCCCGCGCCAGGATGGCGGTTCCAGCCGACCACCGCGCCACCGTGGTCGCTGGCTGGGCCGATTTCAGGGCGCAGCTTGACCTGCTGCACACCAGGCGGGACGCCACCCACGAGCCGTCCAACATTTTCCGCGTGAAGGGCGTCGCACGATGAGCAAGGGGATCTCCATCGCCGAGGCTGGCCGCCAGCTTCGCGCCGGCACCACCACCTCGGTCGCCCTCACCGAAGCAGCCCTTGCACGCATCGCAAGCCACGACCCGGCGCTTGACGCCTTCGTTCTGCTCACCCGTGACCGCGCCCTTGAAGATGCGCGGCGCGCCGACGCCGAGTTCGCCGGCGGCATCGATCGTGGCCCGATGCACGGCATTCCCCATGCACTGAAGGACATCTACGCTACCGCCGGTATCCGTACAACGTGCCATTCCAAGTTGCGCCTGGACGTGGTGCCCGAGGTCGATTCCGTGGTGGCCGCGAAATTTGCAGCAGGCGGTGCCGTGTTGCTCGGCAAGCTTGCCACCCATGAATTCGCCACCGGTGGCCCAAGCTTCGACCTGCCCTTTCCGCCTGCCCGCAATCCTTGGAACCGCGCGCACGTCCCCGGCGGCTCCAGCTCCGGCTCGGCCGCCGCGGTGGGTTCGGGCATGGTGCGCATGGCCATGGGGTCAGACACCGGTGGCTCCATCCGCGGCCCGGCCAGCTATTGCGGGCTGGTTGGCCTCAAGCCCACTTACGGCCGTGTCAGCCGGCGTGGCGTCTTTCCGCTGTCCACCACGCTGGATCATTGCGGCCCGCTGTCGATCAGCGTCGAAGACACCGCGATCGCCTTGCAGGTTGTGGCAGGTTTTGACGCACTGGATGCCGCAAGCGCCGATATGCCCGTGCCTGATTTTCTGGCGGACCTCGAAAAAGGCGTGGCAGGGCTGCGCATCGGTATTCCGCGCGCGCATTTTGCAACCGCACGCGCCGCCAGCCCCGAGGTCATCGCGGCCATCGACCGCGTGGCCGGGCTGCTCCGCTCCGCCGGTGCCATTGTCGAAGACGTGACGCTCCCGGAGTATCAGCTCTTTGCCGCCTGCGGGCGGGCCATCCTGACATCCGAGGCGTTTGGCATCCACGAGGCAGACCTGCGGGAACGCCCGTCTGATTTCGGCGCCATCACCTATCAACGTTTGATTTACGGCTGCGCCATCACGTCGGCCGATCTGCTTGCTGCCCAGCGCCTGCGCCGCGAACTGACCGACGCCGTCGACGCAATGCTGGAGAATTACGACGCGCTTCTGACCGCCTCCTCCCTCATCCCCGCGCCACGTTTTGAAACCATGCTGGATCCCACGGCGGCGGGGGGCGTGATCCAGACCATCCAGTTCAACGTGACCGGCCATCCTGCCATCGCGGTCCCGACGGAGGTTACGCCGGCGGGCCTGCCGCTTGGCGTGCAGATCGCCGGCCGCGCCTGGGACGAGGCCTGCGTGCTGCGCATCGCCCGGGCTATCGAAAAACTGTCGGGATGGGAGGACGTGGCGCGGCCCGACACCGCCTGAGCGGCCTCACCCGGACGTTCGTATTCCATTCGCTGCTTTTTATGATAATCGAACGGCAACTGCGATGCGAAGGTGCACGTCAGTGGTGGCGCTGCGCGGATCATCACCACCTCTTGCCGCAGGGCCCGCCTGATAGACTGAACAAGGACGCCACCGATGGATGAGCTCACGCACGCCCCCTTGCCCCACGGGCATGACCGCATCGGCTTCAACGCCGCCGGGCACGACGCCGCCACGCTGCGGCGTGCCGTGATAGCCCAGCTGACCTATGCCGTTGGCAAGGACCCCGTGGTTGCCACGCCGCATGACTGGTTCGTGGCAACCGCACTGGCCGTGCGCGAATGCATCGTCGACCGCTGGATTCCGTCCACCCGCGCCACCTATGCCGAGGGCAGCAAGCGCGTTTACTACCTGTCGCTGGAATTCCTCATCGGCCGCCTTTTGTTCGACAGCCTGAACAATCTTGGCATCACGGATGCGATGCGCACGGCACTGGGCGAACTTGGCGTGGACCTCAACGCGCTGCGCGACATCGAGCCGGATGCTGCACTCGGCAATGGCGGCCTGGGCCGGCTTGCTGCCTGCTTCATGGAAAGCATGGCCACGCTCTCGGTCGCCACCTACGGCTACGGCATCCGCTACAATCACGGCCTGTTCCAGCAGAAGATCAAGGACGGCTGGCAGCAGGAATTCCCGGAAACCTGGCTGGCATTCGGCAACCCCTGGGAATTCGCCCGGCCCGAGGTGAAGTTCCCGATCGGCTTCGGCGGCACCGTGGCGCCGTTCGAGGATGTTGCCGCCACGCTCGGCACCACCGACGAGCCGGATCCGCGTCATAAATGGACCCCGTCCGAACTGGTCGACGCCGTGGCCTACGACACCCCCGTCGTGGGCTGGCGCGGCACCCATGTGAACACGTTGCGCCTGTGGACCGCCCGTGCCGCCGATCCGCTGCGGCTGGACACGTTCAATCGCGGCGACCATGTGGGCGCGCTCGCCAGCCGATCCCGTGCCAACGCCATTTCCCAGATTCTCTACCCCAGCGACGAATCCCCCGAAGGCCAGGAGCTGCGGCTGCGGCAGGAGTATTTCTTCTCCTCCGCCTCGCTGCAGGACCTGCTGTTCCGTCATGTTCATCAGCACGGCGATGTGCGAACGCTGGCCACGCACAATGCCATCCAGCTCAACGACACTCATCCCGCCATCGCCATCGCCGAACTGATGCGCCTGCTGGTGGACCTGCACGACATACCCTGGGCAGAGTCCTGGACCATCACCACCGAGACCTTCTCCTACACCAACCACACCCTGCTGCCCGAGGCGTTGGAGACCTGGCCGGTCAATCTGATGGAGCGGCTGCTGCCGCGGCACATGCAGATCATCTATCTTATCAACGCCGAGCACCTGAACCTGCTGCGCGCCCAGGGCCACGACGACTGGCGGCTGATGTCTTCGGTTTCGCTGATCGACGAGCAAAGCGGCCGCCGGGTGCGCATGGGCAACCTGGCATTTCTTGGCTCACACAAGGTCAATGGCGTCTCGGCGTTGCACACCGAGTTGATCAAGCAAAGCGTGTTTCACGATTTCCACACACTCTATCCGAACCGCATCACCAATGTGACCAACGGCATCACGTTTCGGCGATGGCTGTTCGAGACCAATCCGGGGCTTACAAGCTGCCTCGTGGACGTGATCGGGCCTGAAGTGATGGACGATGCGATGGCGCTGGAGCGGTTTGCGGCCCACGCGACAGACAGTTCCCTGCACGACCGCCTGACGCTGATCCGCCGCGCCAACAAGGTTCAGCTCGGCCGCGTCATTTCCGACACGCTGCAAATCCGCGTCGACCCTGAGGCACTGTTCGACGTGCACATCAAGCGCATCCATGAATACAAGCGCCAGCTGCTGAACATCCTGGAGACGATCGCGCTGTACGAGGCCATGAAGGCGCAGCCGCAGCGCAACTGGGTGCCGCGGGTGAAAATCTTCGCCGGCAAGGCAGCGGCGAGCTACTACCGCGCCAAGCAGATCATCAAGCTGATCCACGACGTGGCGCGCGTGGTCAACAACGATCCACTGCTGCGCGGCATGTTGAAGGTGGTGTTCCTGCCGAACTACAACGTGTCGCTGGCCCAGCAGATCGTGCCAGCCACCGATCTGTCGGAGCAGATCTCGACCGCCGGCATGGAGGCCTCGGGAACCGGCAACATGAAGCTGGCGCTGAACGGCGCGCTCACCATCGGCACGCTGGACGGTGCCAACGTGGAAATCCGCGACCGCGTCGGCGACAGCAACATCTTCATCTTCGGCCTGACGGCAGCCGAGGTGGAACAGCATCGCGCTCGCGGGATCGACGCCACCGCGACCATCGCCGCCTCGCCGATCCTGCGCGACGTGCTGGACGCCGTGCGCTCGGGCGTGTTCTCAGCCGACGAGCCAGGCCGGTACCGCGATCTTGTCGACGCCATCACGTATCATGACCATTTCCTGGTCACCGCCGATTTCGATTCCTACGTGGCGCGGCAACAGGACGTGGCGGAACTCTGGGTCGATCGCCCGCGTTGGTGGCAGGCAAGCGTGATGAACACCGCCAAGGTGGGATGGTTCTCGTCCGATCGCGCGATCGCTGAATACAGTTCCAACATCTGGAACGTGAAACGGGTGGAATGATCGGCCGTATGATCCTGGGCACTTACCAATGACGGCGGCATCCTGGCATGCGGATGCGGCAGAAATCGAAGCCCTGGTGGAGGGACGTCACGCCGACCCCTTCGCACTTCTTGGTCCTCATGCCTGCGCTGAAGGCACCGCGATCCGGGCCTTTGTGCCTGGCGCGGAGACCGTCTCTGTTCGGGCAGGCGCCGATGCTGGTGTCATCCTGGAACGTCGCGACCCCGCCGGCTTCTTCGAGGGCCTTGTGCCGCGTTACGATCCAGCCGGCGGCTACACGCTCGATGCAACCAACGCGAAGGCCACCTGGACGGTTCAGGACCCCTACCGATTTGGACCAGTTCTCGGCCAGACCGACGACTACCTTCTGCACGAAGGCACTCACAAGGAACTGTACCGGCGGCTTGGTGCGCACCTGATTACGCATGAAGGGGCCATCGGCGTGCATTTTGCCGTTTGGGCGCCCAGCGCACAGCGCGTTTCGGTTGTTGGTGACTTCAACTTCTGGGACGGTCGCGCCCATCAGATGCGTATGCGCATCGACAGCGGCGTGTGGGAGATCTTCGTCCCCGGCCTCGAAAGCGGCGTGCACTACAAATACGAAATCCTCAGCCATCACGGCTCGCTCCTGCCGCTGAAGGCCGACCCGTTCGGGCGTGCCGCGGAATACCGGCCTGGCACGTCCTCGGTCGTGGCTGGTGCACTGCAGCACCAGTGGGGCGACGACGCTTTCATGCAGGCGCGCGGCCGGGGCGATGCACGGCGCGGCCCTATGTCGATCTACGAGGTGCATCTGGGTTCATGGCGCCGAAATGGGTCTGGCGGCTTTCTCAGCTACGACGAACTTGCAGATTTACTCGTGCCCTACGCCGTTGATCTCGGCTTCACCCATCTGCAGTTCATGCCGGTCAGCGAACATCCGTTGGATGCCAGCTGGGGCTATCAACCGATCGGCCTGTTCGCCCCCACCTCGCGCTTTGGTGACCAGGAAGGCTTTGCCCGCCTGGTGGATCGCGCCCACGCAGCTGGACTTGGCGTCATGCTCGATTGGGTTCCTGCCCATTTCCCGGTCGACCCGCATGGCCTCGCCTATTTCGACGGCACTGCGCTCTATGAGCACGCCGACCCGCGCCAGGGGTTTCATCCAGACTGGAATACGGCGATCTACAATTTCGGCAGGCGAGAGGTGGCCAACACACTGATCGCCTCGGCTCTGTATTGGCTCGACACGTTCCATGTCGATGCGCTGCGGGTCGATGCCGTGGCATCCATGCTGTATCTCGATTATTCGCGCAAACAGGGCGAATGGGTGCCGAACAGCGATGGCGGCAACACGAACCTGGAAGCCGTTTCGTTTTTACGCCGTGTGAATACGCTGGCCTATGCTCTCAATCCCGGCATGCAGATGATCGCTGAGGAATCGACGTCCTGGCCCGGCGTATCCGCACCGGTCGATTCCGGCGGCCTGGGATTTGGGTTCAAGTGGAACATGGGCTGGATGAACGACACATTGTCGTATATCGCCACCGACCCGATCCACCGCCGCTGGCAGCACGACAAGATCACCTTTGGGATGGTCTATGCATTCTCCGAGAATTTCATTCTGCCGATCTCACACGACGAGGTCGTGCACGGCAAAGGCTCACTCTACCAGCGCATCCCTGGCGACGACTGGCAGAAATTCGCCACGCTTCGCGCCTATTACGCCTTCATGTGGGCGCATCCGGGCAAGAAGTTGCTCTTCATGGGCCAGGAATTCGGCCAAAAGCGGGAATGGAATTTCGACCAGAGCCTGGACTGGCACCTGCTCGACCATGATCCAGAGGGCCGTCATCGCGGCCTGAGCGACTGTATCCGCGACCTCAATCGCCTGCACCGGACCGAACCGGCCCTGCATGCGCGCGACTGTGAACCTGAAGGCTTTCGCTGGATCGTGCCCGATGACCGCGACCAATCGGTGATTGGCTGGTTGCGCATGGGCGGGCCCGACGATGCGCCGATCGCCATGATCACGAACTTCACACCGGTCCCGCGGGAGGGCTACCGCATCGGGTTGCCCACCGCAGGTTTCTGGCACGAGATCCTGAACACCGATGCAGGCGGCTATGGTGGCGCCAACATCGGCAATGCCGGCGGCGTTCACGCCCAGGACACGCCGATGGCCGGCTTTCCCGCCTCGGCCGAGATTACGGTGCCGCCGCTGGCAACGTTGTATTTCCGTGCCGAACCTGGGTGACATATTGGGAACAGACGTGCTTCTCTGGCATGCAGCAAAACCACACAGCATTCGCGTAAGAGGGAAAAAATTGGCATGCCTGCTTCCCCTCCAAGCTCCGGGCCGTTGGCGCGGCAGGCGATGGCGTATGTTTTGGCCGGTGGCCGCGGCACCCGCCTGATGGAACTTACGGACATCCGCGCAAAGCCCGCGGTGTATTTTGGCGGCAAGCTGCGCATCGTCGATTTTGCCCTGTCCAACGCGCTCAATTCCGGCATTCGCCGCATGGCGGTGGCCACCCAATACAAGGCCCACAGCCTCATCCGCCATTTGCAGCGCGGCTGGAATTTTTTCCGGCCCGAACGCAACGAGAGCTTCGATATTCTGCCCGCCAGCCAACGGGTCTCTGAAGACCAATGGTATCTGGGCACCGCCGACGCGGTCTACCAGAACATCGACATCATCGAGAGCTACGACCCGAAGTATATCGTCCTGCTCGCCGGTGATCACATCTACAAGATGGATTATGAGCAGATGCTGCAACAGCATGTCAGCGAAGGCGCTGACGTGACGATTGCCTGCGTCGAGGTTCCAATCGCCGAGGCGTCTGGCTTCGGCGTGATGCATGTGAACGAGGCCGGCCGCGTCATCGATTTTCTGGAAAAGCCCGCCAACCCGCCCGGCATGCCCGGTCGTCCGGACATGTCGCTGGCCAGCATGGGCATCTATGTGTTCGAGACGAAATTCATGTTCGAACTGCTGCGCCGCGATGCCGCAGACCCGACCTCGTCGCATGATTTTGGCAAGGACATCATCCCCGGGCTGGTGGCCGCCGGCCGCGCCATGGCGCACCCGTTCACCCGCTCCTGCGTCCGTTCGGCGTCGGAAAGTGCCGCCTACTGGCGCGATGTGGGCACGCTGGATGCCTATTATTCCTCCAATATCGACCTCACGGACGTGGTACCGGCGCTTGACCTCTATGATCAGAATTGGCCGATTTGGACCTATGGCGAAATGACGGCGCCCGCCAAATTCGTCCACGACATGGACGGGCAGCGGGGATCGGCGATCAGCTCGCTGGTTTCTGGTGGCTGCATCGTATCCGGCGCCTCGGTCCATCGCTCGCTGCTGTCCACCAACTGCCACCTGCATTCCTTTGCGAACGTCGAGAACGCGGTTCTGCTGCCTTACGTCAACGTTGCCCGTGGCGCGCGGCTGCGCCAGGTGGTGGTGGATCGCGGGGTGCGGATCCCGGCCGGCCTGGTGGTGGGCGAAGACCCCGAGTTCGACGCGAGGCGCTTCCGCCGCACCGCCAACGGGGTATGCCTGATCACCCAACCGATGATCGACCGGCTGGACGCATGAGCGTGCTGGACGTGCTTTCGGTCGCCTCCGAGGCGTATCCGCTGATCAAGACCGGCGGTCTCGCAGATGTGGTGGGCAGCCTGCCCGCGGCTTTGGCCGACGAAGGCGTGCGGGTGCGCACGCTGATCCCGGGCTATCCCACCGTGCTCGCCGCCATGGAAGGCGCCGAGGAATACCCACTCCCGCCGGAGGTCGAGGCACAGACCCGCTTCACCGGCCGGGTGCTGGCGGCGGAGGTCCGTGGGCTGGACATGTTGGTGCTCGACATTCCTGAATTGTTTGGCCGCAACGGCAATCCCTATACCGGCCCCGATGGGCAAGACTGGCCAGACAACGCGCTACGCTTCGCAGCACTCTCCCGCGCCGCCGCCGAGATCGGCATGCAGGGCTTGGCGGGGTGGGCGCCCGCCATCGTGCACGCGCATGACTGGCAGGCCGGCCTGGTCCCCGCCTACCTGCATTACCAGGGTGCCACCCGGCCGCGCACCGTCATGACGGTGCACAATTTGGCCTTTGCCGGAAAGGTGCCGATCGAATTGCGCGAGGCGCTTGCCCTTCCACCGGACGCGCTCGGCATCAACGGCGTAGAATTCTACGGCACCATCAGCCTGCTCAAGGCCGGGCTGCAATTCGCCGATCGCATCACCACCGTCTCGCCCACCTATGCCACCGAGATTCTGACGCCGGAAGGCGGCATGGGGCTCGACGGATTGCTTCGCGCAAGGTCCGGCATCCTGCACGGCATTCTCAACGGCATCGACATGGATGCCTGGGACCCCGGCACCGACGTGATGCTGGCCGCCTGCTACGGCCCCGCCATCATGTCGGCGCGCAACGCCAACAAGGCGGATCTGCAGCGCCGCATGGGGCTCGACATCGATCCTGACGTGATGCTGTTCGGCGTGGTCAGCCGGCTGACCTGGCAGAAGGGCCTGGACATGCTGCTGGAGGCATTGCCGGTGCTGCTCGCTGATGGCGCGCAGCTCGCGGTGCTCGGCGCCGGCGACGAGGACATCGAGGCCGGATTCCTTGCGGCCATGGCAGCAAGCCCCGGCCAGGTCGGCTGTGTCATCGGCTATCACGAGCCGCTGGCCCATGCCATGCAGGCCGGGTCGGATGCGCTGCTGGTGCCGTCCCGCTTCGAACCCTGCGGCCTGACCCAGCTTTATGCCCTGCGCTACGGCGCGGTGCCTTTGGTGGCGCGCGTGGGTGGCCTTTCGGACACGGTGATCGACGCCAATCCAATGGCGCTCAGCGCCGGTGTCGCCACCGGCCTGCAATTCACCCCACCCACCGCCGAACGTCTCGCCGCCGCCATCGAGCGCGCCACCGAGCTCTACGCCGATCCCCCGACATGGGCGCGGATGCAGGCCAACGGCATGGCGTCCGACGTGTCCTGGCATGGGCCAGCCCAACAATATGCCCGTCTTTATCGCGGACTGATGGCGGCGAAATGATGGATTTCCCCGTAAGGCCCGGCACACCCGAGATACTCGGCGTGTCGCTGGACGCTGACGGCGCCAACGTGGCGGTATTCTCGCACCACGCCACCGCCATCGAGTTTTGCCTCTACGATACCGATGGCCAATCCGAACTGGCGCGCATCACCCTGCCGGCACGGTCAGGCGACATCTTCCACGCCCATATCGGCGCCGTCGTCCAAGGTACGCGCTATGGGTTTCGCGCCCATGGCCCCTGGCTGCCGGCACAAGGTCATCTGTTCAACCCGTCCAAACTGCTGCTCGACCCCTATGCGCTGGCGATCGACCGAGTGCCGAAGCTGGATTCCTCGATGTTCACGCTGGATGAACAATCCCGCCTGAACGACGCCGACAGCGGCGATGCGATGCCCAAGGCCATCGCCACGCGCGTGCCCGAGGCGCCCGCCGGATACAGCCTCACGCCGATGTCTGACAGCGTGATCTACGAGCTGCATGTTCGCGGCTTCACCATGCGCCATCCTGATGTTCCCGAAGCGTTGCGCGGCACCTTCGCCGGCCTCGCCCACCCGGCCGCGATCGCGCATCTGAAGGCCCTGGGTATCACGGCGGTGGAGATCATGCCGCCATGTGCCTGGATCGGGGAACGCCATCTCGCCGCGCGCGGCATCGACAACTACTGGGGCTATAACAGCATCGGCTTCCTCTGCCCCGATCCGCGCCTGGCGCCCGGCGGCTGGGCCGAGGTTCGAGAGGCGGTGGCCGCCCTGGCGCAGGCAGGTATCGAAACGCTCATCGACATCGTGCTGAACCACACCGGTGAGGGCGATCTTGCAGGCCCCACGGTGTCACTGCGCGGTCTGGACCACGCGTCGTATTTCCGCGTCGCCGGTGGTGTGCTGGCCAACGACACCGGCTGCGGCAACACGCTGGCGCTGGATCGGCCGCACGGCGTGCGCCTCGCGATGGACTGCCTGCGCGCCTGGGCCATCTATGGCGGCGTGCATGGTTTCCGCTTCGATCTCGCCAGCGTGCTCGGACGCCGCGAGGGCGGCTTCGATCCGCAGGCGCCGCTGCTGCAGGCCATCGAACAGGACCCTCTGCTGTCGCGCCTCAAGATGATCGCCGAGCCGTGGGATATTGGCCCCGGCGGCTACCAGCTCGGCAGCTTTCCCAACCGCTGGGGCGAATGGAACGACCGCTTTCGCGATGATGTCAGGCTGTTCTGGCGTGGCGACGAGGCACGCCTTGGCCCGCTTGCCACACGGCTGTCCGGCTCGGCTGACGCATTCGGCCGGGGTCGCAGCCCGTCCTGCAGCGTCAACTACGTGGTGGCCCATGATGGATTCACGCTTGCTGACCTCGTCTCCTACACCACCAAGCGCAACGCGCTGAACGGCGAGGACAACCGCGACGGCACCAACGACAATTACGCCTGGAACAACGGCGTAGAAGGCGGTTCGGATGATCTGGCGATCCGCGCAGCCAGGGCCTGCGACCAGCGCGCGCTGCTGGCCACGCTGCTGCTGTCGCGCGGCACCCCGATGCTGTCGATGGGCAGCGAATTCGGCCAGACCCAGCATGGCAACAACAACGCCTACGCGCAGGACAACGAAACCAGTTGGCTCGATTGGGGAAGCGCCGATCTGTCGCTGATCGCCTTCACGCAGAAGCTGATCGCCATCCGGGCCGCCCATCCCGGTTTTCGGCATGATGCGTTCCTCACCGGGCATGCCATGGGCGCGGACGGAAGGCCAGACGTGACGTGGCTGCGTCCGGATGGCCAGGCGCTGTCCGACAGCGACTGGACCGACCGCGCGGGCGATACGTTGGTGATGCTGCTGGCACCGCTGGGCCAGCCCCGCGTGGGCCTGGTGCTGAACCGCGGGCGCAATGCCGTGGGCGTCACGCTGCCGCCCACCGATGACGGAATGGTCTGGCGCGTGCTGGCCGATAGCGGTCTCGACCGGCCCAATACCGTTGATCTCGCGGATGGCACGATGATCTCGGCCGCCCGCAGCGTGGCGGTGCTCGCCGAGGTCACGCCCGCCACCACAATCCCCGCGCGCGGCACTGATGCCGGGGTGCTCGACCGCCTTTCGCGTGCGGCCGGCCTGGCACCGGAATGGTGGGAGACCTACGGCACCTATCATCGCGTGGGCGACGACACCAAGCGCGCGATCCTCAAGGCGATGCATCTTTCGGCCGACACCACCGCCGACGCCCGCATCTCGCTTGAACGGTTTTCTGAACTGCGCGACCACCGCGCCCTGCCCCAATCGCTGGTGCGCCGCGAGGGCGAGACGGTGAAGCTCGCGATGAGCCTGCCTGCCGGTTTCTCGCCACGCAGCGAATGGCTCACCTTGGTTCTGGAAGACGGCAGCCAGACGCATCTGCGCGCCGGCGCCGCCGATGCCGTGGTGGCCGCCCGCACCGCCGCCGATGGCAGGCCCACGCAAAGCTGGCTGGTGCCGTTGCCCGAACTGCCGCTGGGCCGTCACCGAATCTGGCGCGACAACGCCCCTGAACAGCCCTGCCACCTCACCATCGCGCCCCGCACCTGCTACCTGCCGCAATCCCTGCGCGACGGCATCAGGCGCTTCGGCGTCTCGGCCCAGCTCTACACGTTGCGCACAGAGACCGACCAGGGCATCGGCGATTTCTCGACGTTGCGCAACCTCGGCCTGGCCACGCGAAAAGCCGGCGGATCGATGGTCGGCCTCAACCCGATGCACACGCTGTTCGCACGCCAGCGGGAACGCGCCAGCCCCTATCAGCCGTCTGACCGCCGGTTCCTCGACCCGATCTATCTCGACCTGCCCGAAGCCGGCGGCCCCGAGGCGCGCGCGCTGTCCGCCCTCCCCGCGGTCGGCTACCGCGCGGTGTGGGCGCGGAAAAGCGCCGTGCTGGAACAGCAGTTCCGCGAAATGGCCGAAGCGCTTCCGGACCGCGAATTCCAGGCCTTCGTGGCCGAAGGCGGCGTGGCGCTGCACCGATTCGGCGTGTTCGAAGCGATATCGGAGTTGTTCCCCGACAAATCCTGGCAAGACTGGCCACTGGCTTTGCGCCATCCCGGCACCGATACGGTGGCGGAGCTGACCCGCACCCATGCCGACCGCATATCCTATCATCAATACCTGCAATATCTCTGCGACCGCCAACTGGCCCGCGCCGCCGTACCGGCAGGCGAAGGCGGCCTGGAATTCGGCTTCGTGCGCGATCTCGCGGTCGGCTGCGCCCCCGATGGCGGCGAGGCCTGGACGATGGCCGATCTGGTGGCGCAGGGCATCTCGATCGGCGCCCCGCCCGATCCGTTCTCCGCCGAGGGCCAGGTCTGGGGCCTGCCACCGCCGGTGCCGCATCTGATGGATCGTGGCGGCTACAGCGATTTCGCCACGCTCTTGCAAACCAACATGCGCCATGCCGCGGGGTTGCGGATCGACCACGCGCTTGGCCTGTCCCGGCTCTATTGGGTGCCCGATGGCGCGCGCGGCGCCGACGGCACCTATGTCCGCTACCCGTTCGACGATCTGCTCGGCCAGATCGCGCTTGAATCGCATCGCGCGAAGGCACTGGTGATTGGCGAGGATCTCGGCACCGTGCCGGATGGGCTGCGCGAGGTGCTGACCGCGCACGACATCCTCAGCTACCGCGTGCTCCTGCTCGAACGCGAAGGCCGTGGGTTCAAGGCCGCCACCACCTACCCGTCGCGTGCCGTCGCCTGCGTGTCCACGCACGACCTTCCCACCTTCGCCGGCTGGCGCGAGGGGGCCGACATCGCCGAGCGCGTGGCGCTCCTGCAGCGCCTGCCGGAAGACGCGCAAGCCGACATGGCCGAGCGCATCACCGAGATGGACGAGCTCACCAAGGTCGTCGGCGACGGAGGCATAACTGCCCAGGCGCATGAATTCATCGCCGGCACCGCATGCGACCTGGTCTATGTGCAGGCTGACGATCTCGCCGGCGAAACCCAGGCGGTGAACCTTCCGGGCACAGACTGGCAGCGGCCGAACTGGCGCCGGCGCCTGCATGTGCCGCTCGACGCGCTGTTCGACAATCCGGACGCCACGCCTATTCTGGACGCGATGCGCAAGGAACGGCCCCGGGATTCCTGAGATTTCCTGACGCATCCGTGTTGCATCGCTAAATTTTGCATCACACAGTGCGCGGAGGCTTTCTACGGTCGCGCCCCGGATGTTCGAATTCCATGCATCCGAGGATCACAGGCCATTGCGGTGGCATCCGCAGTTCTAAG
Source organism: Acetobacterales bacterium (assembly GCA_038229175.1). Taxonomy (GTDB): domain Bacteria; phylum Pseudomonadota; class Alphaproteobacteria; order Acetobacterales; family Acetobacteraceae; genus CAIQQQ01. Next base: position 16,910 of record JBBROR010000018.1, read on the forward strand.
AATTTCGCCCCGTTTAGCGTCACTCTCGAAGGATCGATCCTTGTCTGACACCTGGAAGCTTCCGGCCACCGAGTTGGCCGCCCTGATCGCCACCAAGCAGATCTCCGCCCGCGATGTGGCCAAGGACGCCCTGGCCCGGCTGGACGCGGTCAACCCAAGGCTCAACGCGGTCGTTTCGCATCGCCGCGATGAGGTGCTGGCAGCCGCCAACGCGGTGGATGTGGCAATCATGAAGGGCGAGGCGATCGGCCCGCTGGCGGGGGTGCCTGTCACGGTGAAAGTCAACACCGACCAGGAAGGCCATTCCACCACCAACGGACTGGTGCTGCAGAAGAACCTGATCGCCACCCAGGACAGCCCGGTGGTCAGCAACCTCAAGCGCGCCGGCGCCGTCATTGTGGGCCGCACCAACACGCCGGCCTTCTCGCTGCGCTGGTTCACCCATAACCGTCTGCACGGCCGCACCCGCAACCCCAGGGACAGCAGCCTCACGCCGGGCGGCTCCTCCGGCGGGGCGGCCTCGGCGGTGGCGGCCGGCATCGGCGCCATCGGGCATGGCACCGATATCGGCGGCTCCATCCGCTATCCTGCCTATGCCTGCGGCGTGCACGGGTTGCGGCCCAGCCTTGGCCGGGTGCCGGCCTGGAACGCCTCGGGGCCGGAGAGGACCATCGGCGCCCAGTTGATGGCGGTGTCCGGCCCGATCGCGCGCACTATCGGCGACATCAGGCTCGGCCTGCAGGTGATGTCCGGCGCCGATGCCCGCGACCCCTGGTATACGCCGGCACCGATGGTGGGTCGCAAGGTCTCACGCCGCGTGGCGTTGTGCCTGCGGCCGAACGGCATGGCGGTGGCACAACAGGTGATCGACGCGCTGCAGGATGCCGCCAAACGGCTCGAGGCGGCCGGGTATATCGTGGAAGAGGTTGCGGACACGCCATCGTTCCGCGATGCCACCGAGATGCAGATCCGACTGTGGCTCGGCGACGGCTATGCCGGCTTCGCTGACGCAGTGGCGCGCGAGGGTGATCCAGCAGCCATGATGATCGCCGAGGCTTTCCGAGAAATGGCCACCAATCTGCCCGCCGACATCATCGGCCAGACGCTTGTCAAACGCGCCACGCTCACCCGCGTGTTCCAGCAGTTCCTCGACGAATACCCGATCCTGCTGGTCCCGGTGTCCGGCATGTTGCCGTTTGCCGATGACGCCGACATGGGCGGGCCGGAAGCGTTCCGCCAGGTGTGGGAGGCGCAACTGACGCAGACCGGCCTGCCGCTGATGTCCCTGCCCGGCCTGGTCGTTTCCACCGGAATGGTCGGCACCGCGCCGATGGGCGTGCAGCTCATCGCCAGCCGCTACCGCGAGGACCTGCTGCTCGATGCCGGCGAGGCGATCGAGGCCGGCGGCGTTCCCACCTCCCCCATCGATCCGGTGTGGTCGTGATGGAAGACAGGCTCGGGGCCTTTGTTCCCGGTCCTCGCGCGCACGTGGCGGGCGCCACGTCTGGCCCGCTGGCCGGGCTCACCTTCGCAGCCAAGGACCTGTTCGATGTCGCCGGCCTGCCCACCGGTGGCGGCAACCATGACTGGGCCGCCTATAATCCAGTTCCATCAAGCCATTCGTGGGCGGTGCAGACCCTGCTTGACGCCGGCGCCACGCTGGTGGGGAAAACCATCACCGACGAGGTCTCGCTCGGCATTCTCGGCGAGAACGCGTTCGATGGCACGCCGCTGAACACCGCCGCACCAGACCGCGTGCCCGGTGGATCATCCTCCGGCTCGGCCTCGGTCGTGGCAGCCGGCGTGTGCGACACCGCCCTGGGCACCGACACCGGTGGCTCCGTGCGCGTGCCGGCCAGTTTCTCGGGTCTTTACGGCATCCGGCCCACCCATGGACGGGTGAGCACAACGGGCATGCTGCCGCAGGCACCGACCTCGGACACCACCGGGTGGTTCGCGCGTGACGCCGGCACGTTCGCACGCGTTTCGGCCGTGATGTTGGGTGAGGCGATACCCATAATCCTGCCGACGCGCATCGTCATCGCGGTGGATGCCTTCAGCTTCGCCGATAAGGAGGTGGCAGCCGCTCTGCGCCCGATGGTGGCAAGGCTTGCGGCCCTGATCGGTGACGCCAGCGAGGACATGATGGCGCCCCAGGGCCTGTCCGTCTGGGCGCGGGCGCAGCGCACGCTGCAGCCGGTGGAGGCCTGGGCCACGTTCAAGCCTTGGGTCGAGGCCAGGAATCCGCGTTTTGCCTTCAGCGTGGCACGCGGCCTCGTGGCAGCCAGCCAGGTTTCGGGCAGCGAGCAGGCATGGGCCCAGCTCATGCGCCAGGAAGTTCGCGGCCGCATGGCATATCTGCTGCCGCCCGGCACCATCCTGTGCCTACCCACCACCCCCTTCGTGGCACCAAAACGCGGGCTTTCCCTGCCGGAGCTGGAACCGATGCGCGACCGTATCACGTGCCTCTGCGCGCAGGGCGGCCTCGCTGGCCACCCGCAGATCAGCATTCCCGGAGCCACCGTGGGCGGCCTGCCGGTGGGCCTGTCCCTGATCGGCGCACGCGGTGCCGACACCAGCCTGATCGCGGTCGCCAAAGCCCTGGAGTCCGCAGCATGACCGACCGTGCCGAGAACATTCCCGAAGTGATCGCAGAAATCCGCGTTCTGTTCGAAGCCTACGAACAGGCGTTGATCGACGGCAACGTGGACGTGCTGGACGCCACGTTCTGGAACAGCCCGCACACCATCCGCTATGCGATGGCTGAGATGGGCTATGGCTTCGACGCCATCCACGCCTTCCGCATCGCCCGCAAGCCGGGCCCCGGCACCAAGGAGCGCCGGATCCGGCTGGAAATCCTGACACTCGGCCACGATTTCGCCACCGTGAACCTGGAATACAAGGTTCGCGGCCACGAGCTCATTGGGCGCCAGAGCCAGACCTGGGTGCGTTTTGCTGAGATTGGCTGGAAGGTCATTGCCGCCCATGTGTCGACCACGGACGGCAAGCCCCTGGTCGCCCCTACCTCCCCGTGAACACCGGGGAACGTTTCTCGGCGAAGGCCTTGCGGCCTTCCTTGTAGTCTTCGGTGTCGAAACATGTCGCCACCGCAATGTCGATCGCGGCCTTGTCCGGGGTGATGCTCATCGCTTCGGCCACCGCCATCTTGCCGATGCGCAGCGAGTTCGGCGCGTTGTCGGCGATGGCGCGCGCGATGCCCACCACCACGTCCGACAGATCCTCGTCCGACGTCACCTGGTTGATCAGCCCGATGCGTGCGGCCTCGGTCGCATCGATCCGGCTGCCGGTGAACAGCATCATCGACGCATGCGCCGGCCCCACCAGGTTGGTCAGCTTGCGCGTCATGTCGTAGCCATAGGCGATGCCGAGCCTGGCGGCGGGAATGCCGAATTCGCTGTCCACGGCGGCGATGCGGATGTCCGCCTGCATGGCGATGCCCAAGCCGCCGCCGAGGCAGAAGCCGCGGATGCGGGCGATTACCGGCTTTGGGAAGGTCGCAAGCTTGGCGCGCCCGGCACTGGTCAGGCGGTCGTATTCCACCTGCGCATTGGCATCCGCGCGCTGCTTGTCGAACTGGCTGATATCGGCGCCGCTTACGAACGCCTTCGGGCCTGCGCCTGTCAGCACCACCACGCGCACGCTGTCATCGGCTTCGAACGTATCCAGGATCTGGCTCAGCCCTTCCCACATCGCAACCGACATCGCGTTGCGCTTCTCGGGCTGGTTGAAGGTGATCAGGCCCACGCCCTGATCGACCTCGGCGAGCATTTTGCCATCGGCATATTTCATGGTCATTCCCGGCATCCTCTTTGTGTCGTTACGTCCATGTTCCCCCGGACATCGCATGTCCTCAACCCCCCATCAAACGGTGCTATAGGCAGGCACGGACGAACAGGAGCGGCGGCGGATCATGTGGGCCTGGGTTTTTGGCGCGGTTTCGGTAGGGTTGTGGTTCTGGGCCGGGCGCCGTGGGCTGGACGTGATGCTGCGTACCGGCCGCAGCATCGAGGTCAGCAAGGTCCAACAGCAAGTCGTGGAGATGTATGGCACGGAGGCCGAGATGCTGGAGCGCATGGACAAAGAGCCGAATGAGCCGGCGCCAGCCATTCGATATGCCATGATGGCGGGGGAGAACTGGCCGGAACTGAAGCTGCGCGCGGCCGCGGTGGCCAAGCGGTTCCCGCATCTGCTGCAGGGCGAAGCCATGCTGGGGCGCGCCCTGTGGGAGCTTGGCGAGAAGGACGAGGCGCGAAAGGTGACGCGCCGCGCATTGCGCCGCTACCCTCGCGACGTGCATCTGAACCTGTTCGCGGTGGACCAGGCGCTTGACGCCGGCAACCATCGGGAGGTGCTGCGGCGCACCCACACCCTTCGCCGGGAACATCCCGAAGACGTCTGGGCCTACCTTGCGGAGGTCAGGCTCCTGATCGAACGTAAAAAGTATATGGAAGCGGAACGGGTCTTGAACCTGGCCGACAAGTACATTCCAGGTAATGACCGCATCAACGATCTCTGGGCCCAGTTGCACGAGCAAGTGGAACTGACAAAATTATGATGCGTCTTGCCAACATCGTGATTAGGGGCCTGGGCATCCCGCGGCCACGACGACCTGGTTTTAAGATGCATCTCGGACGATGCGGCGATGCAGGGAACCATACAGATCGATTCACAAACATTGCTTTATTGCCAAATTCATCGCCGTGGCCATTTCACAGGGATAAGCAGCGGATGTGCAGCCTGCGAAATGACTAACCGCCTCAGCCAAGTCTGGGATACGCGCCTGATTATTTTGAGCAGGCGAACTCTTTAGACTTAACCTATTGTTTTATCGACTATGTTAGGCGTTTAGGCGAGATAAGCTGAGCGCACCATGATCTGACGGAGTTCGACGAATGGATACGACATCGGCGCAGGATCTGGGCCTGCAGTTCCGTGCCGCCATGCGAAAGCTGGCGAGCACCGTCACGGTCATCACCGCGCGTGATGCTGACGAGCATCATGGCATGGCCGCCACCGCCGTCACCTCGCTGTCGATGGACCCGCCGTCGCTGTTGGTGTGCGTCAATCGCACCGCCACGATGCATGACGCCCTGCGCCACAGCCAGCTCTTCTGCATCAACCTGCTCGGCGTTCAGCATGGCCCACTCTGCGACGCGTTCGGCGGCAAGCTCGCCGGCGCCGCCCGGTTCGGGGTGGGTGAATGGAGCAGCGGCGAAGACGGCGTGCGCTACCTGGTGGATGCACCCGCCAACATCTTCTGCCGACTCGAGGAACAGCACGGCTACGGAACCCACACCATCTTCATAGGCCGCGTGGAACACGTACGGGTTATCGAAAACGGCCAGCCGCTGCTTTATCAGGCCGGCGCCATCGGTGGCTTCTTGCCGATCTGAGCCGGAAGCCAGGGCGGTGACCGACCTATAATCCCTGGAATCCCGCCCGCGCCACGCGGTAATCCCAGGCACGGGCGAGCGGCGCGCCTTTCAGATGCAGTTCCCGGGTGATCTCGATTTCGCCGTCGCTGAGATAGGTGGGCTCGCCATAGGGCAACGCCCGCAAGAGCAGCTCCGCGCAGTCACGCATCGCGATTGCAATGAACACGACCTCGCGGATGCTGCGCGCCGCGCAATTCGCCCCGTGGCCGCGCAGCAGCGCGCACGCATTGGCTCCCTGCGCTCGCGCCAGCGACTCCCCCTGCTCGGCCGTTTCAACCAGCATGTTGGTGTCGCCGAACTCCGCCTGGCTGTCCCAAATCGGGATTTGGTGCCCCAGCACAGACGCCAGATGCGTTGCCGGACGCAGCTTCAATCCAGGCGCCACCGTGAACGGCAGAACCTCCTTGGCATGGTGATGCACAACCGCCCCCACGTCCGGCCGCGCCTGATACAGCGCACCGTGGATCACCCGCTCCCGATAAACCCCGCGCCCACGCTGGTCGACCGGCGTACCGTCCAGCAGGAATTCCATCAGATCCTCGCGCGTGACGATCTCCGGACTGCGGCTGCACGCGAGGAAATATCGGCCGGGATCCTCCGGATGCCTGACGCTCACATGACCGAAATCGTCGATCACCCCCTCTCGCGCCATGATGCGGTTCGCTAAAAAAAGCTCCTGCAACGCGACGGCAACGGCATCGGAC
>JBBROR010000019.1:0-22448 GCA_038229175.1 Acetobacterales bacterium
AATGCCCGATTGGCTCGGGCCACTTCCAAAGCGCCCCGCGCATCATCGAGACGAGGATGGCCGGGCTCTTTGAGATCCGTCGGCGCCTTGTCGTCCAGTGCCGCCACGACGGGTGCCACGCCGGTCAGACTGTCGAACTCGATCCGCGCCTGTTCCACGGCCACGCGCTTCTCACGCGCCTCGCCATCCGCCACGATACGTTCGGCCCGCGCCAGCAGCAGGTTGGCTTCGGAAACATCTCGCGCCTTCACGCGACGGGTGGTGTCGTTCTCCAGCGAGCGGCCATCGCGCAGGCGCTGTTCCGCGACAGTCAACTCCGCCTTGGCGATGGCGAAATCCGCAAGTGACTCGCGGACCTGTGCTGCAATCCTGAGCTTCACCACCGCGATCTGGGCAGCCAGGCGGACCTTTTCCGTATCGGCCACGCGCTGGCTGGCAGTGCCTTCGCCGGGAAGCCAAAGTGGGGTGCTGATGCTTATCGTGGCCTCGCGTTGCCGGCGATCCTTAAAGACCTGGTCGGTCAAATAGCCCGCCGAAAAGGTCGGGGCACCAGGTGTCCAGGACCCGGCGGCACGTTGGCGGGCGCCGATCGCATCCCCGCGTCCTTCGAGCGCGGCAAGCTCGGGGTTACGGACACTCGCAGCTTCGATGAAATCGTGAAGGGTTTGGGCGTTGGCCGGGCTGCTGCCCGTGACCACAGTCGCGGCGAGAGCAACGCATCGCATAAGGCGTAGATAAATCATTATGCCACATCCAGGATGAGCGAACTCGGTGGTGGGCACATTGCGTGCACCCACGGTCGGGTTATCAACCAGCATCAGTCCGAACGACCTGTTTAAGGACGGAATACTGGTGTCAGGTGCTCAATCTGGGAGGCGGTGTCGACGGCAAGGCCGCAATACCTGTTAGCCCAAAGCTGAAATGCTCTGGATATCCATCTCGTCCGTTCCTGTATTCAAAATCGAATGCAGTACCACTACCAAGCCTGGCGTCCTGGAGCGGGCATTGTCCTTGCGCACAGCAATCCATGCCTTTGGAGCACTCTCGGCTCGGCGGCTGACCGGACGGACGTTCGCTAGCTGAGGCCTCAGCTATCAGGGAAAGTGTGAAAGTGGCGGTCACCGACTGGCGAGAATGGCCCCCGACATGGGCAACTGCCGAGCCTGCGGACAACATCAGGAGGACGAACAAGCAGATGCCCGCCGCCGTAACCCTGACAATGTTCGCTATCCCGGCAGCCATCCAGATCACATTTCCTTTGAAGGAAGGACGTGAGGGCCCTTCCTCCAAATGACGGATAGGCCTGCCAACCGTGAGAAGGTCAAGCACTATTCGGCGCGCGGCAGGAAACGTTACCGGCACCTGTCACGCCTCTGTGGAGTGACCGGAAGACAGGGTATTTCCTCTGCCAGCCCGCCATCTCGGGCATGGGACATGATGGGCAGTGGCCCCAGACGGACCAGGAGATGAACGCTGCAATGGCCACGGCCAGAATAATTGGCAAGAACCATCCAGCAAGCGTATCGGCGAGGTGCTGAATGGGCGTTCGGCTGCGTTGCGCCGCGGCAACCAGCAGAAGCTGCTGGCGAGGGTAGGGCTATTGAACGGGCAGGACGACCTGATCGAAAGTGCCTTGGAAGGTGACACGGATTGCGAGCAGAGGCCGAATATGATCGGTGGTGCACGCGATGCCATTGCCCAGCTGATGGCCGAGATCGTCGCAGACCACATCCGTAAGCATCTGGTCGATGAAGAGAAACATTCGGGTGAGCCTGCGCCGAAGGTTAAACGGCGACCTCCAGAAGCGTCATCCGTCATAACGACAGATTCGATATTCCTATTTCCAAACGTATTAGCAGTAACGAGTACTGATTATACTGTTACTTTTCACCTCCCCAATAAGAGCCTGATGATTTAAGCTGGATAAAATCATCAGGCTAAAAATTTCTATTGTGACAAATGTAATGCGTTCACATCAAGAAATCAGAAGTAATGATTACCTAAGTGCCGTCATAGCCTTGGTTGCCACAGACATATCCGCTTACTCACAGCACCACAAGGCGCAGATATTGATCAACGGGAGGCTATTTATTTTAGCGTTTTGGCAATAAGGCCCTTACTTCTTGTGACATATCCGCCAGGGTCTGCGCAGGCGTTTTCTGGTCGTTCGCCAGCGCAGTCATCTCGTCACGGATGACGCGGCCGATACGGGTGCCGTTCTCCCCCGGCCAGCCCAGCCAGGCGCGGGCACGGGGAAGCTGGGCCACGCTGGTATAATAGGTGGGATGGTCGCGGTAGAAATCGCCGAGTAGATCAGGCCTGAGCGCGCCGGTGTTAGAGGGCATGTAGCCGGTGTTCTGCACCACGAAAGCCTGCGAGGTGGCGTTGGTGCCAAACAGCGCGTATTCCAAGGCGGCTTTTTTCTTCGCCGGGTCCTTGGTGACGACCATGATAACCATGCCGGCGCTCGACACCGTTGCGTTGGGCGACAGCAGCGGCAGCACAGCCGTGCGCAGCGTAAAGCGCTTGCCGATTTCGGTCTCGAAGGACCGGACAGCGGCCGTGGTTGCGACGTAAAAGCCCATCTTCCCGGCAAAAAAGGCCTGCCGCGCTGCCTGCTGCTCGATCGGCCGCTGGCCGCCTTCCTTATGGAAGCGGCTATACAGCGTCAGCGCCGCCAGCCCCTTTTCGTTGTCGAAGCCGATATCTGTCTCGTCCGGCGTCAGCAACGGGGCCGCGTTGTTCAGCAGCAGGTTCTGCGTCATCCAGTCGTCGGTGCCGAGCTCCCAATGCATGCCGATGGTATCCGGCGCCAGCTTGGCGATCTTGCCACCAAGACCGATGAGCTGATCCCAGTTGTCAGAGACATGCGCGGGATCGCCACCTGCCTGGCGCACGAGATCGGTGTTGACGAAGACAACAGGGGTGGAGACGCCCCAGGGCAGGGCATACTGGTGCCCGGCAACCTGGCCCTGCGCCAGGATTTCGGGAGTGTAGCCGATGGCCGCCATGTCCCTGCCCACTAGCAGTTCGTCGAACGGTTGGATCAGTTTGCGCGAGACGAATTCGCGCAGGAGCTGCATGCCGCCGATGTGGAAGTCCGGCTGCTGGCCGGTGATCGACTGGCGCGCGATGGCGAGCAGCCCGTCATCGTAGCTGGGCGCCGGCGCGCGGTAGGTGATGCTCACATCCGGATGCTCGGCCACGAAGCGCCTGGCAAGTTCCTCCTGCCACGGCTTGTGCGCGGGATAGGTGTGATAGCCGTCGAGCTTGGTCTGAGCTTGGGCGGCAAACGAGAAAGTACAGGCCATCGCGGCCATCAGAAGTCGGCGCATTGGAGGCTCCGGGCTAAGAGGGGGAAATCATGGACACAGACGCGACCGGTGCGGCCATGCCACGGATAAAATGCTTTTGGATGACCGTGAACACGATCACCAAGGGCAAGGTGATGACGATGCCGCCGGCCATCAGCGCTCCGACATTGCCGGCGCTGTCGCCGGAAGCGCGAAAGGCTGCAATGCCCAACGGTGGTGTCATCATTTCCGGCCGGGTGATGACCACCAGCGGCCAGTAGAGATCGTTCCAGTTGGCAACGAAGGAAAATACGGCAAACGCCGCCACCGCGGGGCCTGCCGCGGGCAGCATCAGGCGCCAGACGATTGCAAATTCCGAAAATCCGTCGAGCCGGGCAGCGTCGATCACCTCGTCCGGGTAGGCTGAGAAGAACTGGCGGAATAGAAAGATCGCAAAGCCGGAGATGATGAAAGGCAGAACCAAAGCAGTGTAGGTGTCGAGCAGCCCAGCATAGGCAAGCCCGATATACAGCGGGATCGCCGGCACCTGGATCGGGATCATCAGGCCAATCACAATGGCCCCGAACACCAAGGGCCTGCCCCGGAACGGTAACTTCGCAAGAGCGTAGCCGGCCGGTGCTGCGATGGCGATCTGGCAGACGATGATGGCCAGGCAGACAATCACGCCGTTGGCCATATAGCGCAGCAGCGGCGCGCGCGAGAAAGCGAAGGCATAGTTGTTCCAGGCCGCCTGCAGGCTGGGCTTGAGGAAAACCGCACCCGAAAAGATCTCGCCCTGCGGCGCCATCGAGGCCATCGCCATCCACAGGAACGGCAGCACCATGACCAGAGAGGCCAACGCCAGTAGGCCATTGGCGGCAGAAGACCGCAGCTGGTCACGCATTGCGCGCACGACCTGCCAGGTGCGTCTGCACGAGGCTGAGGATGGCCACGAACACTAAAAACATGACGGCAATGGCCGAACCGGTGCCGATCTTGAGGTAGCGAAACGCCTCCTCATACAACACGAACAGGATAACACTGGTGGAATGCACCGGCCCACCATCGGTCAGCACGGCAACGGTATCAAATTCCGAGAACGCGCGAATGGTGGAGATGACCGTGACAAATAATGTCACAGGCGCCAGCATCGGCCAGGTGACGAGCAGAAAACGCCGCCAGCCGCTCTGTGCGCCGTCAAGGCTCGCTGCTTCATAGATCTCGCGCGGGATAGTCGACAAACCCGCCAGGAACAGCACGACGTTGAAGCCAATCTGCTTCCAAATGCCAATCGCAGCGATGGCAAACAAAGCTACGCCTGGGTTGGAGAGAAAGCGCATCTTGTCGACGCCAAGGGCGAAAAGAACCGTGTTGACCAGGCCGAACGTAGGATGCAGCAGCACTTCCCACGCCGTCGCCATTGCAACCAGGGTGGCGGTCACGGGCAGGAAGAAAGCGGTGCGATACAGGCTTCTGAAGCGCGAGCGGCCTTCGATCCTCAGGGAGAAAAACAGGCCGAGCCCAATCGACCCAGGCACTACGATGGCAACGAAAACCAGGGTGTTGCGCACGCTGTGCTGAAAATCCCGGTCGAGGGAGACGATGCGATAATTGGCGAGTCCCACGTAGTGCGCGGCCCTGTCGCCAAGCTGATAATCCGTCAGGGACAGAACGATAACGGCGCTGGACGGCAACAGCAGCAGCAGCACGAGGGCAAGGATGGCTGGCGATGTGAGTAGCAGTCCGGCGCGGCGTTGCGCCACCACGCGCTGCGATGGAGACACGGGACGTGTCACGCCGCCTCGACGGTGCGGATACGTGTCGACGCGGTCTCCGCAGGCCGTCGCGGAAAGAACCAGCCTGAAGCTGCATCCAGTGCCACCGAACACGATGTGCCCGGCGTCCAGCGCGACAGCTCCTGCGATCCAACGCGCACGATGCAAGGCTCGTCCATCATCGCCAGCCTGACGAACACTTGCACGTCGGCGCCCGCATGTTCAATGCGCTCCACAATGCCTGGCAGCGCGCCTTGGGTTCCTCGCGGCCTGAGCGTGGCGTGCTCGGGCCGGAAGCCCGCGATACCCTCGGCGCCCGGCATGTTCGCATCTGCAAGGGCCACGTGCTCGCCGCCGATCATCACCCACCCTTCCACGATCACCTTCGCAGGCATGCAAGTCAGGCGCGGCTGGGACAGAAAGCGGGCAACGTCGAGATCACAAGGGTTTCGATAAAGCTCGTCCGGCGTGGCCACCTGACGGATGGTGCCGTCGAACATCACTGCGATACGATCGGACATCGCCATTGCCTCGCTTTGGTCGTGCGTGACAAAAATCGTTGTCGTGCCCAGTCGCTTCTGAAGTGCCGCGAGTTCCGCGCGTGTCTGGTGCCGCAAGGCGGCGTCGAGGTTGGCGAAGGGTTCATCGAGCAGGAACAGGCGAGGCTCTCGCACCAGTGCGCGACCAAGTGCGATACGCTGGCGCTGACCACCGGAAAGCTGGCCTGGCTTATGCGTAAGCCACGGATCGACCTGAAGCATCTGAGCGATCGCCCGAACGCGATCATCGATCGAACGTCGCTTGCGGGCGACAGACGGGAGCATCCGAGCACCCGGCAGCCGTTCAAAACCGTTCAGCTCCCGCATCACCAAGGGTGCTGCGATATTGTCGTAACTGGAAAGATGCGGATACAGCGCGTAATTCTGGAACACGAAGGCGACCCCGCGATCCCGAGGTCCGACCGACGCCATTGAATTGCCGCTAACCCGGATGTCGCCAGAGTCGGGATCGTCCAGACCCGCTATGAGCCGCAACAAAGTGGACTTTCCGCAGCCGGAGGGGCCGAGGATCGAAACGAATTCGCCAGCCCGCACCGCAAGCGATATCGACTTCAGGGCCTGATGGCCGCCGAACCGCTTGCAGATAGCATCGATCTCGATCGAACACGGCGTCATCAAGGGCTGTCTCTTATGGTGTTCAGAGGTAAATCCCGGAGCTATCGAATCTGTTCCAGCCAGGGCGTATTTTTTCTCAGCGGGAACTGCCCGCTGGAGCTACCGTGAATTGGGTCCGGGTCGTGAATGCGCAAGCCTGCCACCCGACCCGGAGGTCTTAATCGTGCCCCAATCATGGCCGGCACATTCGTTTGGTACTCGACGCCAAACGAGCATTATCGCCTCACGCCGCACCGACGTGTAGCGACGCACTTCAGCCACCGACCACGGTCAGTGGCCGCCTTCCAGATACGCTGCGCGGATCTCTGGGCGGGCCATCAACTCCGCGCCAGTGCCCGCCATGGTGATCAGGCCGTTCACCAGCACATAACCGCGATGAGCCAAGCGTAGCGCCTGGAACGCGTTCTGCTCCACCAGCAGCACCGTGAGGCCGGTGGTGCGGTTCAGCTCGCGAATGGCGGAAAAAATCATTTTCACGATGAGAGGCGCCAGGCCCAGGCTTGGCTCGTCCAGCAGCAGGAGTTTTGGCCGGCTCATCAGAGCGCGGCCGATCGCCAGCATTTGCTGTTCGCCGCCGGACAGCGTGCCGCCGCGTTGCTCCCGGCGTTCGCGCATGCGGGGGAACAGGGTGAACACCTGCTCCATCGTTTCCGTGGCTTCGTCGGCCGGCCGGCCATGGGCTCCCATCAACAGGTTTTCGTAGACCGACATGCGCGGGAAGATGCGGCGGCCCTCTGGGGACTGGGCGATGTCGCGGCGCATGATTTCGTGGGTGGGCATGTGGGTGATATCGGTGCCGTCGTATAGAATGGTGCCGTCGCGGGCCCGGGGGGTGCCGCAGATCGTCATCATCAGGGTGGATTTACCGGCCCCATTGGCGCCGATGAGTGTCACGATCTCGCCGGAGTTCACCACAAGGTCGATTCCCTTCAGCGCCTGGACCGAGCCGTAGAATGCCGTGATGCCGTGCAGTTCGAGAAGGGCGCTCATGCGGCTTCTCCTTCGCCCCAGCCTTCATCAAGTCCTTCATCAGATCCTTCATCAAGGCCTTCGTCGCCTTCGCCAAGATAGGCGGCGATAACGTGGGGGTCGTTGCGGATGTGATCGGGCGTGCCGTCCGAGATTTTCTTGCCGTGGTCCAGCACCACCACGTGGTCAGAAATGCGCATCACCACGCCCATGTCGTGCTCAATGAGCAGGATAGAGCAGCCACCCACGCGGATGCTGCGGAGCAGGACGGACAACTCGTCGGATTCCCGGGGGTTGAGGCCCGCCGCCGGTTCGTCCAGGCACAGCAGCCGCGGCCTCGTGCACATGGCGCGAGCAATCTCCAGCCGGCGTTGCGCGCCATAGGGCAGGCTGCCAGCCGGCTCGTCGGCGCGATGGATCAAGCCCACCTGTTCCAGCCAATGCTTTGCCAGGTCCAGCGCGCTGGATTCCAGGCTGCGATAGCTGCCCAGGCCGAACACCGCCAGCAGGCCGCTGGCCACGTTCGGCATCACCGTGTTGTGCTGTGCCACCAGGAGGTTCTCGAGGACCGTCATACCCTGGAACAGCCGGATGTTCTGGAAGGTGCGGGCCACATGAGCGCGACGGGTGATGTCGTGGCCCGGCATGCAAGCCAGTTCGAAATCACCATTGGGATTATGCAGCCGCAGGTTGCCGGAGCTGGGCCGGTAGAAGCCGGTGATGCAGTTGAACACGGTGGTTTTGCCCGCACCGTTCGGCCCGATCAACGCCGTGATCTCACCCTCACGCACGGCGAACGACACGGCGTCGACAGCGGTGAGGCCGCCGAACCGCATGCTGAGGGCTTCGACAGACAGAAGGATGGCCATCAGCCGTGCCCCTGGCTGACCATGTCGGCCGATATCATTTTGGACCTGCCAAGCGACACCGATGGCTCTCGGCCCGACACCAGGCCGCGCGGTCGCACCACCATCACAACCACCAGCGCCACGCCAAAGATGAGCATGCGATACTCGGCAAAGTCGCGGAACATCTCGCCGCCGCCGATCATCACGATGGCGGCAAGCGCCACGCCGAGCTGGCTGCCGAGGCCGCCCAGCACAACCACCGCCAGCACGATTGCGGATTCGATGAACGTGAAGCTTTCCGGGCTGATGAAGGCCTGCCTTGTGGCAAAGAACGCGCCGGCAAAACCACCGAAACCGGCCCCGATGGCGAAGGCCGTAAGTTTGGTCACCGTCACGTTGATGCCCAACGCCCGGCAGGCGATCTCGTCTTCCCGCAGGGCCTCCCAAGCGCGGCCAAGCGGCAGTCTGCGCAGGCGTTTGGACACCCAGTTGGTCAGCAGAGCGAGGGCCAGGATGATGTAGAACAGAAAGGCGACCCGATAGGTGATGTTGGGCTCGATCCCGAAGAATGCGGTAAAGCTGCCCTCGCCACCGCCGGCGGCGAAGGTGAGGCCGAACAATGTGGGCCGCGGAATGTTGGAAATGCCGTTCGGCCCACCGGTGAGCGATGTGAAGTTCAGCAGCACCACGCGGATGATCTCGCCGAATGCGAGCGTGACGATGGCCAGATAGTCGCCACGCAGCCGCAGCACGGGAAAGCCCAGCAGAACGCCCCAGAACGCGGCGAGCAGGCCCGCCAGCGGCAGGCAGGTCCAAAAGCCGAGACCAAAATTCTGGGCCAGCAGCGCATACGAGTATGCGCCAACCGCATAGAACGCGACATAGCCGAGGTCGAGCAGGCCAGCGAGGCCGACCACGATGTTCAGGCCCCAGCCCAGCATGATGTAGGTGAGCACCAGAATGCCGATATCGATGACGTAGCGGCTGCTGTAGAGCGGCATGGTGATGGCCAGAACCAGCAAGGCCGGCCCGATGTATTGGCCCAGCCCGGCCAGCCGCGACGGCCCCGGCTTTACGGTGTCCGACGGTGCGCGGGCCTTCCACAGCATCAACACCAGGCGGCCCACGAAGGTCAGTCCCACCAGGATGGCCACGCTGCCTGGACGCATGATCAGCTCTAGCTTGCCGTCGTTGCCGACATTGGTTTTGAGGCCAACCATGGCGCCGAACAGGCCGAGCGCCACCAGGGCGGAGAGGAACGCATCGCGGAGTGCGATGCGGAACACCGGGCTCATACCTTCTCCACGTCCGCGCGGCCGAGCAGACCGGTGGGCATAAAGATCAGCACCACGATCAGGACGGAGAATGCCGCCACATCTTTATATTCAACGGTGGCGTAGCCGGACCAGAAGCTCTCGATCAGCCCAATCGCCAGCCCGCCAATCACAGCTCCGGGCAGCGAGCCTACCCCGCCCAGCACGGCCGCGGTGAAGGCTTTGGTGCCGGCGTTGAAGCCGATATAGAAATTGATGGAGCCATAATACATCAGGAACAGCATCCCCGCGACGGCGGCCAGGGCGGCGCCGATCACGAAGGTGAGGCTGATTGTCCGGTCTACATCGATGCCGAGCAGCGACGTCATCTTCATGTCCTGCTCACAGGCCCGCATGGCGCGGCCGAGCGAGGTTTTCGTGACCAACCACGTGAACACCGCCAGCAACGACAGCGTGACCAGCACGATCACGATCTGCATCCATGTCAGTTGCACCACGAAGCCGTCCTGCTCGAAGACGTTGAAGCCACCGGGAATGATCTCGGGCAGGTTCTTGTCCCGCGCGCCCTGGGCCACCTGGCTGAAGTTCTGCAGCGCGATGGACATGCCAATGGCGCTGATCAACGGCGCTAGGCGGAACGATCCGCGTAAAGGACGATATGCGATGCGCTCGATCGCCCAGCCATAAAGCGCTGCGGTGGCGGCGGCGAAAATCAGGGTGATGGCCAACGCCAGCGGAACCGATGTGATGCCAAGCGCGGCCAGCGCCGTTAGTGCGATGAGCGACAGGAAGGCGCCGATCATGAACACGTCGCCATGGGCAAAGTTGATCATCCCGATGATGCCATACACCATCGTGTAACCCACGGCGATGAGGCCATAAATCAGCCCAAGCGTGACCCCATTGATGAGTTGCTGCAGCGCGTAGGCCAAGGTCGCTCCAATTCCGAGAACAGACGCTCATTACCATCATGGGATGGAGCCATGCGCAAGCCGCGCGGCAGACTGCGGTAAGGGCTTTCCAAACCGGCGCGGCATTGCTACACACCCGTTCCGCCGTGATGCATTAACGTCACACCGCGACCAGGCGGGCACTTAGCTCAGTTGGTAGAGCAGCTGACTCTTAATCAGCGGGTCGAAGGTTCGAACCCTTCAGTGCCCACCATATTTTCCAGTAGGGTAGGCTTTGCTTCTGCAGGTAGGCGCGAAACCTTCGGCGGCGAAACGAACCTCCTGGCCGAAATACGGTCGGTTTCCAATCTATGAGATTATGTTTCTTCCCCGCAACCTTTCCGTGCTTTGCATCGGGGAACTAAAGCTGCTCGTTACCGAGTAGTTGGTGCGGATGGGCAGTCTGATGTGCACCGCGATTGAACAGCGAGACACGATCGCACAGCTTAAGAACGTGCCGGGCAGCCTTGAGCCCAGGCCGAGCGGCATGGAGACGGTGACGTCGGCGAAATGTCGTGCGGGTAAGAGCATGAGGCGGCGCGGTGGCAGACCGAAGAGCGCGCAGAGCGCGATCCATGAGTATCGGGTCGTCAAAGCCGACATCCCCATCCGGCTCGTGCTTCTGGACCGTAACGGGGTCGTGGTTCAGGCCCTGGTGTTTCGCGCGCATGTCATGCGCTTTGGCCGCCGAAGCCGCCCCAACCCTTCGACGGCAGCTCGCTTCGTGCTCACCCAGCACCACCAAGGGCAGGAAACGGTAGCGCAGCTGCGGGCAGCCGATCTGCACATTTCCAACCGCCAGATGATGTGCCTGCTCATCGCCGGCCCCTTCATCGACGAACGCCTCGATATGCCCCGCGCGACGCTGACCACGGCCGCCTCATATAATGCAGACGAACCGGTTGGCCCAGCCAACATCGTAATGTCAGAATTTCACTGAGATAATCTGGAGCGGGCGATGGGATTCGAACCCACGACCCCAACCTTGGCAAGGTTGTGCTCTACCCCTGAGCTACGCCCGCATTCCAGTCTCACCCGCCATTCGCAAAGCCGCTACAAAGAGCAACCGAATGGCGAGCCGCGGGTGTTAGGCGTGATTTTCGTACGATGCAATAGCCTACGCTTGCAGTTGCGCAACTCTGCCTTGCCCGCTGCGATTTTTCGTGGCTTGTGCGAAGCCAACCGCGCGACATGTAACTGATAGCGTCAAGAAGCGAAGCGAGCATCGGCATGGATTATCTCATCGGTCAAAATCCGCCTGCACCCGCAGCAGGCGCGCACCCCACAGCAGGGGCAGAATTATTTATCGTCGATGGCACCGAGGCGGGCTTTATGGCCGATGTCATCGAAGCCTCGCGCACAATTCCGGTCATGGTCGATTTCTGGGCCACCTGGTGCGGCCCTTGCCGCCAGTTGACCCCCACGCTGGAAAAAGTGGTGGCAGCTGCAGGCGGACGTGTTCGGCTGGTGAAGATCGATGTCGACAAGGCGCCCAATCTGGTTGCCCAGCTCAGCCGCATGGGGCTGCCGCTCCAGTCCATTCCCACCGTGGTAGGATTCTGGCAGGGGCAGATTGCCGACATGTTTCAGGGTGCGCAGACCGAGTCGGAAGTGAAGCGGTTCACCGAGGCGCTGTTGAAGCTGGCGGGCGGTGCCATGCCGACCACCGATCTGCTCGCCGAGGCCAAGCTGGCAATTGATGCCGGGCAGCCCGAGCAGGCGGCGGAGCTTTACAGCGCCGTGCTCGATCAGGAATCAGAAAGCCCGGAAGCCTGGGGTGGGCTGATCCGCACCATGCTGGCATTGGGCGAGGAGGCGCAGGCCGAGGAAGCGCTGGGCCAGGTGCCGGAGAAAATCGCCGACCATGCCGAGATCACTGGCGCCCGCAGCGCGCTGGATCTTGCGATCGAAGGCCGGGCGGCACAGGGCCAGCTGTCGAGCCTTGAGGCACGTCTTCTGGCGGATCCTGCGGATTATCAGGCTCGCTTTGATCTGGCCACTGCCTACAACTCCATGGACCGGCGCGAGGACGCGGCGGACGCGCTGCTGGCGGTGCTGAAGGCAAACCGCGATTGGAACGAGGGTGCCGCACGCATGCAGCTGCTGAAATTCTTCGAGGCTTGGGGGATGGACGATGCCACCACGATGGCCGCCCGCCGCAAGTTGTCCGCGCTTCTGTTCAGCTGAGCCGACCGAAGCCTATCCCGTTCCTTATCCCTTCGACCCTCGCCCGGACGCATTGTAACATGAAGGATACGCAACCGCGCCTTGGGGATCTCCCCGAGATCTGTCCGGTATTTCCGTTGACTGGCGCCTTGCTGCTGCCCGGCGGTCGCCTGCCGCTGAACATCTTCGAGCCGCGTTATCTTGCGATGACCGAGGACGCGCTGGCGACCGGGCGGATGTTTGCGATGATCCAGCCGAACGCCGATCAGAAGCCGGCAGCACAGGGACCGGTGCTCTACAAGGTGGGCTGCCTTGGCCGGCTCTCCAGCTTCAGCGAAACCGATGACGGCCGCTATCTGATCACGCTCGCCGGCCTGATCCGCTTCGATGTGATCGAAGAGGTGGACATGCTGCGCGGCTATCGCCGGGTTCGTGCGGATTTCCGAAGGTTCGCCGCTGATCTGGACGAGGAGGATCGTGCCGGCGTGCCGGATCGTGCGGGGCTGCTGGACGCGTTGCGCAGGTATTTCGACAATCGCGGCTTCGATGCCAACTGGGATGCCATCAACGCCATGGAGGACCACCACCTGGTCACCAGCCTCGCCATGGTCTGCCCATTCGAGCCGCTGGAGAAGCAGGCGCTGCTGCAGGCCATTTCCCTGGCCGATCGGGCGGACACCCTGCGCACCCTGCTGAGCATCGATACCCACACGCCGCCACACGATCCGGACGAAGCGCCGCCGCGCCGGATGGCGAACTGACCCTGCACCGCAGCGTGGCGCGCGCACACAAGGACCGCACATGATCGAAACGCTTCCGCCGAACGTCTCCGTCGATCCGCGATTGCTGGAGATCCTGGTCTGTCCGGTCACCCGCACTGTGTTGGAGTACGACCGGGATGCTGGCGAGTTGATCAGCCGCGCGGCGGGCCTTGCCTATCCGATCCGCGACGGGATCCCCATCATGCTGCCGGAAGAGGCGCGCGTGCTGGGCGCAGCCTGTTGACCACGGCGACCGAGATCCGCCTGCGTCGGGCCGAGAAACGGCTTGACGTGACGTTCGATGACGGCACGCAGTTCCAATTGCCGGCAGAATATCTGCGGGTGGAAAGCCCCAGCGCCGAAGTGCAGGGCCACGGCCCCGGCCAGCGAAAGACAGTGGCCGGCCGTCGGCATGTGGGCATCATGGCGGTCGAGCCGGTGGGCCATTACGCCGTTCGGCTGGCGTTCGACGACCTGCACGACACTGGAATCTATTCGTGGGAATTCTTGCACCAGCTCGGCTGCGAGTATGCGGCCCGATGGGCGGCCTACGAGGTGGCACTCGCGGAGAAACGGATGTCGCGGGACCCGTAGTCCCCGCCTGTGCCTATGGCAGCACGCGTAAGGCGGTCAGCCCGGACTCCAGCAGCGCCACAAGCTCGTGCTGTGCAAGTGCCACGCAGCCGTCCGTCGGTGCCAGATCCTTGCGCGCCACGTGCAGGAAGATCACTGAGCCATGGCCCTTGATCACCGGGGCGTCGTTCCAGCCGAGCACGCCGACGATGTCGTAGATCGCATCTTCGCGCCACAGCCGCTCGTGGCGGCCGGCCTGGGGTAACCGGACCATGGTGTTGTAGGCTGGGTCGTAGATATCGTCGCACCAACCGTCATCCTCGGCGATCGGCTCGCGCGCGACCATGGCGCGGGGCATGCGCACGCGGTCGGCGCGGTACAGCACGCGTCGCAGCGCCAGCAGCCCCGCCGGCGTGGCCTCGTCCCCTTCCTGCTTGTGCACCCGCACGCCGGCGCGCCCGAGTGCTGCGCGGAAGCGGCGATCGCCGAAGTCCACCCTTCCGTCCGGGTGGACAATCGCCTCGGTCACAGCAGATGTCCGAAGCGTTCCGCCTTGGTGGCAAGGTAGCCGTCGTTGATACCGTTCGGTGCGAAGACGTGGCGTTCGCGGGCCACCACCTCCACGCCGCAGGCGACCAGTGCAGCAACCTTATCAGGGTTGTTCGTGAGCAGCCGTATTCGGGAGACCCCAAGTTGTTCCAGCATTGTGGCGGCCACGAGGAAGTTCCGCTCGTCGGCGCCCCAGCCCAAGGCACGATTGGCGTCAATTGTGTCCATGCCGCGGTCTTGCAAGGCATAGGCGCGCAATTTGTTCACCAGGCCAATCCCACGGCCTTCCTGCGCCAGGTACAACAGCACGCCGGCGCCTTCCTCGGCCATTCGGCGAATGGCGCCACGCAGCTGCGGGCCACAATCGCAGCGAAGGCTGCCCAGCAGATCGCCGGTGAAGCATTCTGAGTGCAGCCGCACCAATGGGGTGGCGGATGCCTCGGGGTGGCCGATCAGGATGGCGAGATGCTCGATGCCGCTATCCGGTGCGCGGAACGCCACCACGCGGGCGTTTGGCGCATCCTCCAGCGGCACCGCGGCCTCGGCCACGCGCACCAGGCCGGATGCGATGATCATTGGATAGGCCAGCACGTCTTCCGCCGCCACACAGAGCACGTCCAGCGCCGCAGCGCGGCGCTGGACCCCATCGCGGGCCACCGCTGCCACAGCGGCCGGCAGCAGGCGGCCGAGCTTGACGAGGGCCAATGCGGCATTAGCCCCTTCGGGCGGGGTAATCTCGGTGGGGTCTTCTGGCAGCAACTGGGCTGCGGTCGGATCGGCAAATCCGCGCAGCACCTGGGGCGAAAGTAGGCTCGAAGACAGCCGAATGGCGCGTGACGGGACATCCGATGTCGCCGGATCGTGAAGGATGGCACCAGCTCTAATCGGGGCCAGCAACAGCACCGGCGGCTCGCCGGCCAGCTCCGCCAACTCCGCAAGGCCACGGGCACCGGCGGTTTCGGCCGGCAGGATCACCAAATCTTGATCGCCCAGCAGGACCACGCAAGTTCCCCTTCGTAGATCGGCAACCGCACGATGCACGGAGCGCAAGCGGTGTATCTCCGGCCCAGTTCCCGATTGCGCAGCGGAGCCTGACAAGGCCCCAGACAGAGTGTTTTCCGTTGAAGCGGCGGTTGGCGACGAAGCGGTGGCGTCCCGGTGGGGCAGATGATTCATTCTGGTCTCATGATGGGTGATCCCAAACGGCCCGGAACCAGTGAAAAGGACGAGCAATGCACACGTCATCGCGGTATGGTCCACGAGACGAGAGTGTTCCAGCCAAGACCTATCAGGTGTGATTGATTCGACCCAAAACAAGGTTCGGGGACCGTTTCGAATTCGCGTCGTTTGCGGTGATGGCTGTTTGCTGAATAATTTCAATCTCAAGGCTGCTAACATGTCCGCACTGCGGTATGCAGGTGCCGAAGGTCTGCTGAAGCGCCTCGCCTGGCTGTCGGCGCTTTAGCATTCGAGCAAAGGATTTAATGCATGTCGGGCGAGCGCCCCATTCTTCTGGTCGACGATGATGAGAGCCTGCGGTCGATGCTCGTTGAGCAGTTGGCCGTTGATGGGGAATTCATGGCGGTCGAGGCAGCAACGTTGGCATCCGCGGAAAAGCTGCTGTCGGCCTCCGATGCGCGGTTCGACGCATTGATCCTCGACGTCACGCTGCCCGACGGTGACGGACGTGATCTGTGCGCCCGGCTGCGGCGCCAGGGGCTGAAGCTGCCAATCATCATGCTCACCGGTGCCGACGATGAAACCGACGTGGTGCGAGGATTGGATTCTGGGGCGAACGACTATATCGCAAAGCCGTTCCGGCTGGCCGAGTTGTTGGCACGTCTGCGCGCTCAGATGCGCATCTTCGAGAACAGCGAAGACGCGGTATTCATCATCGGCCCCTACCAGTTCCGCCCGTCGGCCAAGCTGCTGCAGGATCCGGTGCGCAACAAGCGCATCCGCCTGACGGAGAAAGAGTGTGCGATCCTGAAGTTCCTGTATCGCGCCGGCACTGCGCCGGTGCCACGCCAGGTGCTGTTGAACGAGGTGTGGGGCTATAACGCCTCCGTCACAACCCACACGCTTGAGACGCACATCTATCGTCTGCGCCAGAAGATCGAGCCAGATCCAGCCAATCTTCGGCTGCTGATAACCGAAGCCGGTGGATATCGGCTTGATCCGTCTGTGGCTGACGCTTTGGGGGGATGACGGCTTTGGAACGGAAGACGAAGTCCACCGTGCCCAGGAATCACGTGGTTGAGAGCGACGCGCGCGCCAACCCGTCGAACTCGGCCACCGTCAGCGTCTCCGCGCGTCGGGCTCCGTCGATTCCCACCCGTGCCAGCAACGCCTCCCCGCCCACCGATTTCAGCGACCCCCGCAGCATCTTGCGGCGCTGCCCGAAGGCGGCGGCCGTCATGCGCTCCATGGCGCGGAACAGCTCAGCGTCTGGCTGGTTGGCGTGTGGCGTGATGACAACGATGGCGGAGTGGACCTTGGGCGGCGGGCTGAACGCCTGCGGCGGGATCCGCAGACGGAACTCGCAATGCGCCACCCATTGCGCCAAAACGCCCAGGCGTCCGTAGCCGTCGCTGCCGGGTGCGGCGCAGATACGTTGGGCGACCTCCTCCTGAAACATCAGGGTGAGTTTTTCCCACTCCGCCGCCTGACGCAGCCAGCCCACCAGCAACGGCGAGCCGATATTGTAGGGCAGGTTGGCCACAACCTGTCGCGGCGCCGGCACTAAAATTGCCAGGTCCACCGCCAGCGCATCGGCTTCGATGATGCGCAGCCGCTCCGGATGATGCGCCTGCAACTCCGTCACAGCACGCACCGCACGGCTGTCCACCTCGATGGCGGTCACGCTGGCGGCCGCGGTATCGAGCAGGGCGCGGGTCAGCCCACCAGGGCCCGGGCCGACTTCGACCACATGCCGCCCGGCCAGGTCGCCGGCCTGGCGGGCGATGCGGGCGATCAGGTTGGCGTCGAGCAGGAAATGCTGGCCAAGCGATTTGCGGGCATCGAGCCCGTAGGCGCCGACAACGTCACGCAGCGGCGTAAGCGGCCCCACATGCAGCGCTTCGGGCTGCAATGCTTCGGGGTCAGGCACGCAGGTCGATTACTGCGCGGCGTTGAAGATCCCGCATCAACTGGCGCGAAGCCAGTTCGACGCGTTCGTTCAAAATCTTCTCCACCAGTTCGGCCCGGGAAGGAATTCCCAGGTTCTTTTGCTCGCGCGAGCACAGCATCACCACGCTGATGCCATCCTCGTTGGGCAGCGGCGAGGTGGCCTGGCCCAGTGTCAGTCCGGTGAGAAGCTGGCGCATCTGCGGGTTGGCAACCGCTTCGAGCCGGATCTCGCCGGGGTCGCTCGGGCGGACATTGCCGGCGGCGGCGTTGGCCGCTTCAACGGCGTCACAGCTTTTTGCCGATACGCTGATCCGCTTGGCTGCCTCCAACTGGGCGATCTGCTGCGGTGTGGGCGCGGCCGGGTCCAGCCGCTGCGAAAAAGGCAGCCATGCCTGGCGGATCCTGAGGATGGTGGCGGGGTCGCGCCCCACTTCGCGCTTGGCGCGCAGTGTGATGATGGAATAGCCGCCGGCCACCTTGATCGGGTTGCTGATGGCGCCGGCTGGCATCTCGCGCACCACGCGCAGCACGGCGGGGTCCATCTGGTTGCCCTGGAGCCAGCCGAGATCGCCACCCTGCAACGCGGTTTGCGACTGGCTGAACTGGGCCGCTATCACCGTGAACGGTGCGCCGGCGCGAAGCTGGCCGATGACAGTGTCCACGAAGCGGCGCGCCTCGGCATCCTGCGAGGGGTTGGCCACAGGCGTGAAAATCTCGCCCACGCGGTATTCAGGCTGGCCGATCTGCGCCTTGATCTGGTTCTCCTGGTCCGCCACGTCGGCGTCCGACGGGTCGCCCATCTGCGCCACCTGCTGGCGCAGCACGCGGCCCCAGGCGATCTGAACGCGGAACTGGTCGATGAGCGTGCGCAGCTCCACACCGGCGGTGTTGAGCTGGCGCGCCAGAGTGCCCGGCGGCATGTTGTTGCGGCCTTCCACCTCGCCGATGGCGGCGGCGATTTCCCGGTCTTGTACCACCACGCGGCGACGCTGCGCCTCCTGCAGGCGAAGCCGTTCGTCGATCAACTGGCGCGTCACCTGGCCGGACAGCCGCTCCAGCACGTCGTTGGTGACCGGCAGTCCGGTGGAGATGGCGAACAGGCGCCGCCGGTTCTCCACGTCGCCACGGCTGATCACGTCGCCGTTCACCACGGCCACGATGGCGGAATCAGGCGGTGGCGTGGCTGGCTTTGTCGCAGCCGATGGTGCAGCCCGCGGGGCGGGAGCGGCCTGCTGCGCGTGCGCGTCAGCACCAAGCGCCACCGGAAGGACGGCGGACAGAATAAGCCGGCGAAGGGTCAGTCGTGCGGACATGAAAGCGTTTCGATCCCTGCTAGATCATCACGGGTTGGGGTTGCTTTACCCCAATCCATGAACGTGATCGCCAGAACAATAGGTTGAGAGGCGTCATCGGCGGGAAGTACTGGCCCTAATAGGCCTTGAAGCCGAACTCGCCCACGGTCTTGAGCGTGATGTTGAATTGCAGGCCGGTGTCGCCCCGGTCGAGCAGGACCGAGGTATAGCGCTTATAGAAGCGTAGGTCGAAGATGAAGCATTCGTCTTCATAGGTCGCGTTGGCCTCGAAGCCCACGAACTTGTTCAGCCGGAGGTCTCTCCGCGCCGTGCCGCCTACGCGCCATGCATCGTATTTGGCTGAAGCGCCAAGCGACACCTCGTTGCGCGGGGTATTCAGCGCCGCCAGATAGGTGGCGCTGCCGGGCACGTCGTCATACAGCCGATAGGGCGAGGTGGACGACCAGAGATAGCCGGCGTTCAAGTTCACGCCCTTGTAGCCGGTGCCCAACGTGAGATCGGCGAAACGCGCCTTGAAGCTTTTCTTGTCGAACCTTTCCCGGGCGGTGATGTCCAAATAGGGACCGGGCGAGAACGCCTGGCGCGCCACCACATCCGACACGGTGTTGCGCAGGCCAGATTGCGCGCTGAAATACGGGTCCTTCTCGGCGCGGCGGGATTGGCCGACAAGTCCCTCGATGCGCGCGCCGGCCGGGAAGTTCCATTCCGCCCGCAGCGCCGTCGCGAGCCGCACGCCGCCCTCCAGCCGGTCTGTACCCTGCGCGCGGTTGCGGGCGAACAGTGTGGCGTCGGTGAAATCAATGTCGAGGCTGTCTTCGTTGGCGATCCGGCCGTCGCGATAGCTGGAGCCGCGGGGGCTGACCATCAGCTTGGCGATTGGCTCGATCGTCTGCGTGCCCCAGCGCTCGCCGGCGCTTCGGACCAGCGGGAAGCGGAATTCCAGCGAGGCCGTCGGCATCGCCTGGCTGGCGGTGGCGGATGAAATCGCCGAATAGCTGGGGATGCGGGTCAGCCCATGCGAGCTGTAGGTGGCGCTGTCGACGTTGAAGCCCAGCTTCCACAGATCGCCGACCGGTCCCACGAACGGGCGTTGCCAGCCCAGCGAAAGATTGGCGCGCTTGGTGTTGGAGCCGTTGTCGCGAAGCAAATTGAAGGCGCCGGCATCGACATTGAACCGCCCGCCCAGCGCATCCGGCTCGCTTAGATAACTGTATTGCGTGCGCGGCAGCAGGAAGGGCAGCCGACCTGCATAGTTCAACGCGGTCAGGCTTTGATAGTCGCTGAAATTGGTCTTGGACCACGAGCCCTTGCCGAAGCCCTCCACATACAACGAGCTGCTGAGGAAGTAGGCCGATGGCGCGATCCGGTAGTCGCGCACGTAGGTGGCCGAGGTGGCGCGGTTGATGTCAAAGCCGTAGCGCCATACGTCGTTCAGAACGAACTGACCCTTGGCGAAAACATGGCCTTCGAAGTTGCCGCGCGCGTTGGCGATGGAGGCGCTCACCTTGGTGGTGCCGAAGTTGAAGCGCTTGCGGTAGTCGAACAGCAGCGCCTCGCCAGCCTGGGTGGTGAACTCGGGCGACACCGTCACGTCGGAACTGTCATCGATTACAACGTAGTATGGAACGATCGCGAAGCTGCCGAGATGCTTGCTGCCGAAGCCGAAAGACGGCACCAACAGGCCCGTGGATCGCTTTTGCGTGGGGTCCGGATGGGTGAGATAGGGCAGGTAGATCACGGGGATGCCGTAGATATCCACCACTGCATCCTTGTATTCGATGCGCTTGTTTTCAACGTCCTGGATCGCCTCGCGGGCGCGAATGTCCCATAGCGGGGCGCGGGTCGGATCCTGGGCGCAGAGGTTACAGGTGGTGTAGATGGCGCGCGTCAGCTCGTTCACCTTCGCATCGGTGCGCCGTGCGCCGTTGGCGGCAAGCCGGCCGTTTTGCGACAGCAAGGCGCGCATGCCCGTCAGCACGCCGTCCTTCATGTCTTGCGTCAGTTCCGCATAGTCGGAGAATAGCACCTGCCCATCGGCTTCCTGCAGCACCACGTGGCCAGTGGCGGCTGCGATGCCGGTGTTGCGGTCGAACACGATCTTGTCGGCGCGCAGGGTGCGGTCGTTCTGCCAGGCCTCCACGGCCCCGGTCGCGGTCACCACCCCAGCCTCACGGTCGTACTGCACGTCATCGGCGGTGAACGTGACGGGGGCGTTGCGGTCTTGCGCGGCGGCCGACGGTGTCAGGGCGGGCACCAGCAGGCCGAGCGAAATGACCGCCATGGCGCGGAGCAGGAAGGGCGCATGGGGCATCTTGGGCGTTTCAACCATCTTCAAGATGCAACAGAAGGGCGATCGACAGCATCAGCCCCGACACGGCGGGCGCCCAGGCGGCCAGCATGGGCGGAATGGCGCCACTCTGGCCAAATTCCTCCGCCACCTTGGACACCACGAACAGCGCAAAGCCAGCAGCCACCCCACTGCCAATCATCTGCGTCACGCCGCCACGCCGGGTCTGGCGCATCGAAAAGCCAGCCGAAACCAGCG
Source organism: Acetobacterales bacterium (assembly GCA_038229175.1). GTDB lineage: Bacteria > Pseudomonadota > Alphaproteobacteria > Acetobacterales > Acetobacteraceae > CAIQQQ01. The sequence continues at coordinate 21,321 of JBBROR010000019.1, forward strand.
CCATCGTGCCGGCCAGCAGCGGCAGGGCCAACAGCGTCTGAAAATGCAGACGATGCCGAATGGCCGAAAAGCCTGAATTCTCCAGCAGGCCGATGAAGCCTGGCAGCGCCCAGACAGACAACGTGTCCGGCGGCGAGAAACTGTCCTGAACCCGCGTCACGGTCAGGTTTGTGGGTAAAATCAGCTGCACCGGCGGGCTCGGCAAGCCGCCGGGCTTGACGGTGCGCGCGTCATCCAGCGTCCATGCGGCGTTGCCCAAGGTTGCGTTGCGGACCTCGATCCGCTCCAGCAGCCGGTCCTGGCTGTCGAGCCGGAACAGGCTCACATTCTGGGCGGACAATTTTCCGTCATGCAGGCTCACGGTGCCGGCGTGTAGAATGGCAATTCCTTGCGGCACAAGCTCCTGGTCCGACTGGCGCAGCCAGAGCTGTCCGCCGGCCAGGGCCAGCGGGCCGCCGCCGTTGCGTAAATAAATATTGTCCATCGCTTCGGCCCGCGTGCGCATCACCGCCGACAAAGGGTTGATGGCGGCCGTGGCGAAAGCGCCCAGTGCCACGGCGCACAGCACCGGGGCCGCCAGGAACTGCCAGGCAGACACCCCGGCGGCGCGGGCCACGACAAGCTCGGACGATCGCGTCAGCCGCCAGAACGCCAGGATACCGCCCAGCAGCACTGCGAACGGCAGGATCTGCATGGCAACCCACGGCAGCCGCAGCCCCGCGATGGTGCTCACGATGGCGAACGTCGCCTCGGGTTTGGTGGCCGAGCGACGCAGCAGCTCGATGAAGTCGAACAGACCGACCAGACCCGACAGGCCCGCCAGCATGACGAGCACCGCAAAGGTAAAGGCGCGCGAAATGTACAGCGAAAGGGTGACGGCGATCGGCACGTGGGCGTAAAACTCCTGCGGCCGAGGGTCGGCCGACGCAGTGTAGCCACCTCAGGCGATGGAGGCGAGCCGCCCAAACGCCAACAAACCTACTCCGACGGCAAAACCTTGCCCGGATTCATCAAACCAAGCGGATCCATCGCGTTCTTGATCCGCCGCATCATGTCCAATTCCGCGCCGCCGCGCCAATCCGGCATCATATAAGGCTTCAACTGTCCCACACCGTGCTCAGCAGAGAA
>JBBROR010000020.1:0-22081 GCA_038229175.1 Acetobacterales bacterium
GCGCGATCATCGGGTCCGAACAGGAGGAGGGGAGGGGACAGGTCATCGGCCAGCATAAACCACACAACCCAGCGTGGCCGCAAGGAAAAAAAACCTACCTGAGATCAGCAGATGCGCTACCCGCCTTCTCCTCTTCATGCGAATGGCCACTTGGCCTTGTGGCACCCAAGAGCCACCCGCCGGCTCGACCCCACCGCAGCCGAAGCCCAATCAAATTACAAAGTGGTGCGCAACCTTTAATGATAAGAGTGTGCATAATCTTAAGAGGGCAAAGACATGCCAAGACCCAAGGCCCAAGACGGCCTAACCAAGGCCCAACGCTACCGCCAGACTCAACAACACCGAGGCATGAAGCTCCTGAGGGTCTGGGTGCCCGACCCAAACCGTCCAGACTTCGCCAAGGAAGCCGCCCGCCAAGCCGCATTACTGCGCGGGCGTCCCGAGGAAGCCGAAGCCATGGCCTTCATCGACGCAGCCTTCTCCTGGCCGGAGCCGTGAAGCGAGGCGATATCATCGTCGTCTCGTCGCAAGGTGACTATGGCAAACCCCGCCCGGCCGTAGTCGTGCAATCAGACGCACTGGCCGGCGCCGATAGCGTCCTGGTCAGCCTGCTCACCAGTGACATGATTGAAGCGCCTTTATATCGTCTCATGGTGCAGCCCACCGAAAGCCACGGCCTCAAAGTAACGTCGCAAGTGATGGTCGATAAAATCGTGGCGATCCCCCGCGCAAAATGCAGCGCCCCGATCGGGGCCCTAGATAAAAGCGCCATGATCGCTCTGAACCACATGCTGGCCGTGATGATCGGCATCGCAGACTGAAAGCCGAACCTCCACTTCCGCAAAAGAAGCTTTGGGCGCTTTTATGTTTGAGCGTATTTATTGCGCAGGCTCGGCCAAACCGGAAAAAATCCATCCAAAAGGTTCGTCTCCACCGACTTGCAGCCATCCAGCGCTTCTTCCAAAGACGTTCAGTGTCAAGCCTTGAGGTGCCGTCCGGAGCACAGGCGCCGTATTGTTTGGTGATGAGCGGATGTTCGCGGCCTGCTTGACCACAACGCGATCATTGACGGGCCGGTTAGTAGTTGCGACAGAGATATCAGGGGTTAATGCCGGTGCAGACGTGGGTGGGCTTGAACTCTCAATAAGGCGTCGTGCTGTCGGCTCTTGACGAGTTATAACGGTGGCAATGGGTGTCGGCGATGTCGAAGAGAGAGTGTTTGGTTGGGCGGCGACCAAAGGGGGCGTAACCTGGTTTCTAGCAGGCGGCTGAGAAGCTTTCATATCGGTAACTCCTTCAGGAGACGCAGTGCCAATTGCTGAAAGCAACGCTATGACAATCGCGACCATCGAAGTGGCTATGAGCAAAGCGTGCCGTGTTGGGCTTATCTTAACGGCAGCAACGTCAGCCAAAGCCTGTGCATACACAGGAGCAAGCTCCGATAGACGACCCTGTAAAATCAGTTGCTGGCTGCTTACTCTCGCGGCCGCTGCTTTCAAGCGTAGTAGGCCTGCTGCGACCTCCCGTTCTAGCCTAGCTCGGTGCATGGCGATGTCGCGTTCGATGATTGCGGTGTCCGACTGGGAGCTTGCGCGGCTTGGATCGAACCGGAACGTTGCCTCGCGACGATGCCGCCAAGAGAGAAGGGCTGCGAGTGTGGCGGGCCCAAACCCAGAAATCGCCAGAATATTGGCCGCTACAATATCTCCCGCCGTGTCGATGCCGTGGCTGGCCAGCGCGGCGACACTCTTTGGCCCGATGCCGGTAATCTTTGCGCTAGCGAGGAGATGACGATCGAGATGCTCCCCCATCTGCTTATCGCGTTTCTGCTCGTTCAGCCGTTGCAGGCGTCTCAACCTTTCAGGAGGTAGCCCATCATGTTCAACTTTCAACTTCGAAAGCTCTGACTTGATGTCGTGTACTGTCTGGCCAGGAAGCGGCGTGGTCCAGGCTGTTCGTGCTATCGCCCACTCTCTCTTCACCCTCGCCAGAGCCTGTTGGAACGGGTCCTTGGTGTTGCTCTCGGTCTGGTAGAAAATCGTGAATGCGGCGATGCCCATGGCAGGTAGCAAAAGCGCTCTCGCAGCAGGTGGGGCCACGAATTCAACTATTCCCATAGCAGTAGTGAGCGAAAACCATGCCAATCGCTGTAGAAGTGTGCCCTTTCTGGCGGCCACAACTGCTGAAGGAGACGGCTTGCCGTTAGAGAGAGGCGTTCCGGCAAATTGTCCTAGTGACGGCGGTTCTGATATTTTGGTTACTTCCTGCCATAAGGCAGCCATCCCAGTCGAGCCAATCGCCCCGGGCACGAAGATAATTGGGAACAAGGTCACGCCGCGCGCGAGCTCGATAGCACACCAAGGACATTCAGTATGTCCGTTACGGTAGAAATGCGACGCATTTGTTCGGCACACTTGAAGGTCCGCCGCCAGGCTTCCGAGGGCTGTCACCCACCTATCGGCCGTAGGACGACCTCCGCTTCTCGCCGTTGGCGAGAACGCTTCCTCGAACAGGGTCTGGAGTTCCGGAGTCAGGGCGCCGATGGGTAGGCTGCCTGGGGGAGCGTCCATCATAGTCCGGGCGCGGTCGCGCGAGTAGGCATACTTCGAGGCTGCAATGGCCTCCTCGATCGATGGCGGCTCGCCTCGTCCGAGATAGCGTCCGGCGAACGGATGTCGCGCCATGCATAGTAACTGGAACACGAGGACAGCGAGGCCGAAGTTATCGTGGTTCGGGGTGCGCTTAATGCCCGCATAGCTGTCAAGGCCCTGCATCTCGGGCGGCTGGTGAGTGCCAACCCCTACCGTGCAGAACCAGGTTTGGCTCCCGGACGAGACCTGGAAGCTGTCGCAATCTATCATCTGCACCGTGGCGTCGTCGGCCACCATTAGATTACCGTGGTTGACATCGCCGATAACCAGCCCTGTCGAGTGGACGGTCGAAAAGGCCCTGGCTGTGTTGGCCGCGGCGTGGATCAGAAAGCGCCAATCCGCTTTGGGGAAAGACTGAAGGCGGGGTTTCGGCAGGTAAAGCTGGAAGATCGGCCGATGCCCGCCGACCTTTGGCATCGTAAACCCCGCGATAGCACCGGACGGTTCGTACAACGTCCCAGTTGGCCAAGCCGCAATCCTGAGCAGGGCAGGACTAGCCATACCCGCCATTGCCGATAGTTTTGCCCCGTGTTGGACACTTTGAGGCTTCAGATAAACCTTGGCAACCGTGTCCGGTCGACCGACCACGTCGAAAACCGCGCCCTCGCCACCTCGGCCAAGCTCAGATGCAAACGATACGGGGCTGCCACGAGTATCCAGGAGAGGACCCTGCTTCACGTGATCAGATCCCTGCGGATGGTTTCGCCCGGGTCGCCATCACCAGGGTCTTATCGTCGTCGGTTCTTCGATTCACGTGATCTGAGCTAAGATAAGCGAACAAGCCTTGGCACTGGATGCCGGAACGATCGGGTTTCGTCCCGGCTAGCCACTCAAATATCGGCTTGAACGCCGGCGAATGCACATCCTTAGAAGACATGTCGAGCACCAAGCGCTCGATACCGTCGGAAAATATGGCTATCTCGTCGACTGCAGGGCCGATCTCGAACTGGAGGACCGTTTGCGCTCTATCCTGCGTTACGAAATACGTGCTGTTCGCATACTCGCCGTGCTGCGGCCAAAAAATCCAGCTGTAGTTTCCGGGCTCCTCGGTCGACACTACAATTGCGCCGTCGCCGATCTGTAAGTAGGCAGCCGAGTTAGCCCCGACAACAACGCCGAGCATTGTGCACGCGTAGTCAGTGACTACTGCGCCATCGGCCAAAGCGCGGGCAATTAGGACACCCCGGATGTCGTTGAACCACTGGTCCACAAACTCCCGGTCTATCGTAACCAGATCCTGACTTCTCACCGACGCAGCAGCAAAGCGCTCGAGGAAATGTTGGACAACCAGTGTCGACCCAACATCAGAGCGGGAAGCGGTGCCCGCCCCGTCACTCACTGCAGCGACCAGCACCTCGGTTCCATCTGGGGCCTCCACAACAATACATCCACCAGAATCTTGGCATGGTGTGCATGACTTCAGATGCGATGTCCCGATCGAAGTTGCGAAAGCGGTCCGCCAGCTCTGCTTCTGTTTCACACCGCGGACCAGCCCGTTGGTGCGGGAAGGGCAACGAGTTGACCCGGCTGCGACCGCGCGACGCCTCCGAGAGAGCTTGAAAGCCAGGTGAACAGCTCGCGGAAGCTCAGACCTTTGAGCTTGAGAGGAGGACGATCAGGACTGCAGATCTGCGACAGCTTGGACATGTCAGCGCCATCGACGCCGACCCCGAAGAAGCTAAACGATTTTCGCGATGGGTTATCGCCCTGGCGGACACGTTCAGCCGCAGCAAGGAAAGAATCAGTCGGAGCACCATCTGTGATCAAGAAGACCCAAGGGCGATAGTAGGCGATACCGGCGTGCCGATAGACGCTCTTGCGGGCCTCCAGCATGTCCAGGCCCTGCATAATGGCCGACCCCATAGGTGTATCGCCGGTCGTCTCGAGGATGGGAGGCTGGAACATGTCCGCTGTCTCGAACTCCGATAGGACGCGGACGGGCCCGAAGGTCATCAAGGCAACTTCGACCCGCTGCGACGCCATCGCGTCTGCGGTTAGTTCTTCCTTAAAGATGCGCAACCCGGCGTTTAGCTCCGCAATGGGTCGTCCATTCATAGATCCAGACGTGTCCAGGATCAGCAGGCATGGACACCTCGGTTCGGGATTTTCAATCAGGCTGGGTGGGACGAAAGGTATCTGGTCTGTAAAGCTCATGGTGGCCTCCTAAATCAAGGTTGCCCGAGGATAGTCGGACGTTTTGCTGAGGCAACCGCCAAATTGCGGCAAACGCCGCATACCAATCGTTTCTCTCTACTTGCAAACAGAACCGTTTCCACGCTGAGTCCAAACATCGGAGGCGATAATGGGTTGGCGGTTAAGGCGCTCTGTCAAAATTTTCCCTGGCGTTCGCATGAATTTGGGCAAACGGGGTCTGACAAGTTTCTCGCTGGGTGGCCGCGGCGTCACCGTGAACATGAGCAAGCGTGGGACGAAAACGACCTACAGCCCTCCTGGCACCAGTCTCTCCTATCAAACAGCGATGCAGCCCAACCACTCGGTCCGGCCGCCGACGATTAAGCCTATCGCGCACGCTCCGCTTCAGGCACGTCCTGCTAACAGGCCTCTACGCATTTACGTAATGGTCGGTGCCGCCGCCATCGCAGGTTACCTAATCTTGCGGCCGGCGCCGACTCCAACCCGGCTCCAAGCCTCGTCTTCAATGGCTGGATCGCTCACGGCATCCGAGCTCGCAGCAGTGGAACGACCATCGCTTATTGCTCCCGCGACCGCAGCTCAGATGGCCAATCGCCAGAACGTCGATTATACAAATCAGCATCAGGATTGGCGAGATTCTAGGACGACAACCGGCGCAAACGTGCGCTCGTCTCCGTCGATGTCCGCCTAGGTCGTGAAGGTGTTGGATTCTGGGGCACCGCTTCGGACCATAGGCACGGAGAATGGATGGCATCACGTTCTGGGTCCGGACGGAGAGCCTTTAGGATGGGTGCACGGGTCGATCGTCCGGTAGCAACATGTTCAATAGGCTGGCCGAGGCAAAACCAGAATGCATCAATTAAGTTTAGAAGTCATAGATCGCGAGGCGGTGAATAGGTATTGCGAAGCAGATTCCAAACCGCACCATAATCTCCGCCGCGTGACTCCAAGGAACGCCAAATGACCAAGATCTGGGACAAATCCCGCCTCCCGTTTCGCCACATCACCGTCGGCCCCGACCGCGCGCCCCATCGTTCGGACTACTACGCGGTGGGTCTCACCGAGGAGGAGATCAACCAACCCATCGTCGGCGTCGCCACCTGCTGGAACGAGGCCGCGCCGTGTAACATCGCGCTCTCCCGATAGGCGCAATCCGTCAAGAAAGGCGTCATCGAAGCCGTCGCATGCCCCGCGAATTCACCAACATCACCGTCACCTATGGCATCGCCATGGGCCACCGGCGCGTTCGTGCCACGAACCGTCTTACTCTGCCCGCTCGATGGCCCACCCAAAAGCGGTCCGAAAAACGATGGCGTGCCATCTCGATCGAAATTCGGTGAACGACTTCAACCAACCCCGCGGTTGACCGCACGAGCAGCGTCGATGAACGCCGTGATCGCCCGGCTCGCAGCCCGGCTGCGCAGCGTAAATGCTGAGACGGGAAGCGTCGTTCCCAACGCCAAAGGCAGCGTGACCAAATTCCACGCCTTCTCGCAGTTCCGCACCAGGCTCTCGGGAAACGCCGTCACGAACGCGCCGCTCGACAAGAGTTGCAGGCGCAGCATCATCGAGTAGGTGGTAACCGCCGGCACCGCCATGCGCACACCTTCCAAGCGATGGCCGTCCGCCACCAAATCGAACACCGCGGTGCCTGCGGGCGCGAGCACCCAAGGCTTGTTCGCAAGGTCGGAAAAGCGCATCGCGGCCGCGTGCGCCCAGGCATTGTGGCCGCCGGCCACGAGCAGAAGCGCCTCGTCGAGCAGGAGATGTTGCGCGAGGTCCTCCGGTGGATCGGCGCGGGTGCTGCGGCCGAACATCACATCCACGCGCCGTTCACGCAGATCGGCGAAACTCGTGGCGGCGGTGTTCGATTCAACAACAGCCACCCGGAACCGCGGAAAGCGTCGTTGCAGCACGCCGATCGTGGCCGCGAGTGCGCCGCCGGCGATGTATGATTCGCTGGCGCCGACCACGATTTCCCCAGCCCCGGGATCGACCAGGGCCTCGATCTCACGCAGCCCCTCGCTCAGCGTATCCACGGCTTCCAGCGCGTGTCGGAGCAGCATGGAACCGATGGCCGTCGGCATCACCCCAGCCGGGCTGCGGCTCAGCACGGGCGTGTTCAACGCCGCTTCCAGTTGGCTGATCGCCTGGGACACCGCCGGCTGGGTCATCGAGAGTGCCACGGCCGCCCGTGCCATGCTGCCCTGCTGCACCACCACATGCAGGATCCGCAATTCGCGCAGCCGCACGCGCTCGCCGATCCGCCTGTCCCAGCCTCCATCAAGCTCACCCATTAAGTCGCTTATACCCCTGAAAGAAGATCGATCATTCCGGGTTGGCCCGCCGGAGTCCATCCTTGGCATGTGATTAGAGGAGTGGAACATGAAGGGCGCGGCGGGATGGATCATAGCAAGCGTTTTGTGGGTGTCGCCCGGTATGGCCCAGGACGCGCGCGAGCCTGCGGTGCGTACCGAGGCGGAGCGGTCCTTTATTCTTGGCCAGATGCGCCTCTTTCTGCAATCGACACAGGCAATCACAGTGGCACTGGGCAAGGGCGATCTCAAAACCGTCGAGGACGAAGCCACAGCCCGAGGCCGCAAGGGCACGCCGGCCTCGTCGATCCCACCCGGCATGAAGGCGAAGGAGACGCCGGCCTGGACCGCGATGATGGGCGGCGCGCGTGCGGGCTTCGACGACATCGCCACGGCGGCGCATCAGGGCGCGCCCCCATCCGCCTTGGTCGGGATGCTGGGCGAGACGATGAGCAACTGCGTTGCCTGCCATCAAAACTACCGGCTGGCGGCAGAGTAAAATTCTGCCATCGGGCACTTTTAGCCTTCAAAACCGCGAGGAGAAGCAAATGCAAATCGCTTACATAAGCAATTTCTTGATCGCCCTTGGCCTTACCGTCGGTTTCGGTGGCGTTCAGGCGGCGCACGCTCAATCCAAATCGCCGATGTATGTCATCAACCAGATTGAGGTGAGCGACCAGGCAGCCTTCAAAGTCTACGCGGACCGTCAGGAAGTGCTTATCAAAAAGCACGGTGGTCGCTTCATCGTCCGAGGCGGGAACGTCATCGCAATGGAAGGAACGGCGCCAAAGCGATTGACGGAATACGTGTTCGAAGACACCGAGCATTTCAAAGCCTGGCTAAACGAACCGGAGCAGAAGGAGCTTTCATCCAGTCGTGATAAAGCCTCCAAGTTCAACTCCTTCGCGGTTGAAGGTCTGGCGCAGTAGTCAATGAAGCCAGGCGACAAACCGCCTGGCCTTCCGTTATCATATCTTCAACTTCGCGATTTCACACCGTGTGACCACACCAGGAGCCGCCATGCGCCGCCGCACCCTGCTTGCTGCCGCCGCCGCCCTCGCAGCACCCGCCACGGTTCGAGCCGCGTCCGCCACCACCCTCAAGATCGTGCCCGCAAGTGATCTCGCGGCACTCGACCCGGTCTGGACCACGGCACCCGTCGTGCGCAACCACGGCTACATGGTGTTCGACACCCTTTACGCCACCGATTCCGAGCTTCGCATCCAACCTCAGATGGCGGCCGGGCACGTGGTGGAAAACGACGGCAGGCAGTGGACCATCACCTTGCGCGACGGCCTGCGCTTCCACGACGGCGAACCTGTCCTGGCGCGTGACGCCACGGCCTCCATCCGCCGCTTCGCCGCCCGCGACAGCTTCGGCGAGACCCTGATGGCGGCCACCGACGAACTGTCCGCGCCAGACGACCGCACCATCCGCTTTCGCCTGAAGCGTCCGTTCCCGCTCCTGCCGAACGCCCTGGGCAAGCCCGCCCCCATGCCCTGCATCATGCCGGAGCGCCTGGCCCTCACCGACCCCTCCAAGCAGGTGACGGAAATGGTGGGCTCCGGCCCCTACCGCTTCCTGCTGGACAAGCGGGTCTCCGGCTCAAGCGTCGCCTATTGCAGGTTCGAGGGCTACAAGCCACGCGAGGGCGGTGAGGCCTCGTTCACGGCCGGGCCGAAGCGGGCGCAGTTCGATCGCGTCGAATGGAAAGTCATCCCCGACGCCTCCACCAAGGCGAACGCGCTGATCAACGGCGAGGTCGATTGGGTGGAGACGCCGTCGACTGACCTGCTTGGCCTGCTCCGCGCCAGCCGCCGCGTGGTGGTCGCGCGCTCCGCTTTGGCCGGAGACCTCGCGGTGATGGTGCTGAACCACACGCAGCCCCCGTTCGACAACCCCGCCATCCGCCGCGCCTTGCTGGCAGCCTTCAGCCAGACCGACTTCATGCAGGCGGCCATCGGCGACGATCGCAGCCTATGGTCAGACCAGGTCGGCATATTCAACCCCGGCACCCCCATGGAAAGCCGCGCCGGCCTGGAGGTCATGACCGGCCCGCGCGACCTCGCCAGGGCAAGGCGTGACATCGAGGCCGCCGGCTACAAAGGCGAACAAGCCGTCCTGCTCGGCGCCGTCGACCTCCCGCTGGAGAAATCCTATTCAACCGTTGCCGCCGATGTGCTGAAGCAACTCGGCCTGAACGTGAACCTGCTCTCCATCGATTGGGGCACCACGGTTCAACGCCGCGCGAGCAAGCAGCCAATCAGCGCCGGCGGCTGGAGTGCGTTCTTCACCAACCTCACCTGGACCAACAACTTCGATCCCGCCAGCCACCTGGGCCTGCGCGGCGGCAAGGCGGCCTGGTTCGGCTGGCCCACGATGCCGCGCATGGAGGCGCTTCGGGCACAGTGGTTCGAAGCCTCCGACACGGCGGCCCAAAAAGCCATCTGCGCCGAGATGGAGCGGCAGTTCTGGATCGACGTGCCCTACGTGCCGCTCGGGGCGGTGGCACTCCCGACCGCTTACAGCACCACTCTCACAACGCCACGCAGCGGCATTCTGCAGGGCTACGACGTGGCCCGGCGCACCTGAAGGCGAACTGCGGCAGGTCATAGGCCAGCGCTGTTCCCTCCCCCCGTCCGATCGGGATACCCTGCGTAAATCATTGCGCAACCGTGCCCAGACACATCCCCATTTGCACCAACCCCCGCCGCACCATAATCTCCGGCGCCTGACTACAAGGAACGTCAAATGACCAAGATCTGGGACAAATCCCGCCTCCCGTCCCGTCACGTCACCGTCGGCCCCGACCGCGCCCCGCATCGCTCCTACTACTACGCGATGGGCCTCACCGAAGAGGAGATCAACCAACCCTTCGTCGGCGTCGCCACCTGCTGGAACGAGGCCGCGCCCTGCAACATCGCCCTCTCCCGCCAGGCGCAATCCGTCAAAAAAGGCGTCATCGAAGCCCACGGCACGCCGCGCGAATTCACCACCATCACCGTCACGGACGGCATCGCCATGGGCCACCAGGGCATGAAATCCTCCCTGGTCTCACGCGAAGTCATCGCCGATTCTGTCGAGCTCACAATCCGCGGCCACGGCTACGACGCCCTCGTCGGCGTCGCCGGCTGTGACAAATCGCTCCCCGGCATGATGATGGCCATGCTCCGCCTCAACGTTCCCAGCGTCTTCATGTATGGCGGCTCCATCCTGCCCGGCCGCTACAAAGGCCGCGATGTCACGGTGGTGGACGTGTTCGAAGCCGTGGGTAAGCACGGCGCCGGCAACATGACGGATGAGGAACTGCACGAACTCGAATGCGTCGCCTGCCCCTCGGCCGGCGCCTGCGGTGGCCAGTTCACCGCCAACACCATGGCCACCGTCTCCGAAGCCATCGGCCTCGCCCTCCCAGGCTCCGCCGGCGCGCCCGCCCCCTACGAGGACCGCGACCGCTGGGCCGTCGAATCGGGCAAGGCCGTGATGAACCTCATCGAAAAGAACATCCGCCCGCGCGACATCGTAACCCTGAAGGCACTGCAGAACGCCGCGGTCATCGTCGGTGCCACCGGCGGTTCCACCAATGCGGCGCTGCATCTGCCGGCGATGGCCAACGAGTGCGGTATCGTGTTCACGATGCACGACGTGCTGGAAATCATGCGGGCCACGCCCTACATCGCCGACCTCAAGCCCGGCGGCAAATACGTGGCGCTTGACGTGCACAACGTCGGCGGCATCCCCGTCATCATCAAGGCGCTGCTCGACGCCGGCCTGCTGCATGGCGACTGCATGACCGTCACCGGCAAGACGCTGGCCGAGAACCACAAAGACGTGGTGTTTCCGCTCGACCAGGACGTGGTCTACCCCGTCAGCAAGGCCATCTCCAAAACCGGCGGCGTGGTGGGCCTGAAAGGCAATATCGCGCCCGATGGCGGCGTGGTGAAAATCGCCGGCATGAAGAACCTGCGTTTCGAGGGCACTGCGTTGTGCTTCGACAGCGAGGAGGAGGCGTTCAAGGCGGTGGCCGATCGTGCCTACAAATCCGGCGACGTGATCATCATCCGCTATGAGGGCCCGAAGGGCGGCCCCGGCATGCGTGAAATGCTCTCCACCACCTCGGCCATCTACGGCCAGGGCATGGGCGAAGAGGTCGCCATGATCACCGATGGCCGCTTCTCCGGCGCCACCCGCGGCTTCTGCGTGGGCCATGTCGGGCCCGAAGCTGCCATCGGCGGCCCGATCGCGCTGCTGCGCAACGGCGACAAGATCGTGCTCGACGCCGAAGCCGGCACGATGGACGCGCTGCTGACCGAGGCCGAATGGGCCGAACGCCGCGCCGCCTGGAAACCCCGCAAGACCGACTACAACTCCGGCGCCATCTGGCGCTTCGCCCAGAACGTCGGCCCCGCCCATCTCGGCGCACTCACCCACCCGGGTGCGGCTGCCGAGACACATTGCTACGCCGATCTCTGATATGCGACGCCGCCCACAGGTCATCGGCCTGCTGGGCGGCATGAGCTGGAAGTCGTCGGCTGAATACTACCGCATCGTTAACGAAACGGTGCGGGACCGGCTCGGCGGGCTGCATTCGGCACGCTGCCTGATGTGGTCGTTCGATCTCGCGGAGATCGAGGCGCTCCAGCACACGGGCAACTGGGACGGCGCCACCACTCTCATGATCGACGCGGCGCAACGCCTGGAGCGCGGTGGTGCGGACTTCGTGGTGATCTGCACCAACACCATGCACCGGATGGCCGATGCCGTGCAGGCCGCCATCGGCATCGAACTTCTTCACATCGCAGACCCTACGGCGAACGCCATCAAGGCAGCGAACATCGTCAAGACGGGCCTCCTCGGCACCGCCTTCACCATGGAGCAGGACTTCTATCGCGGCCGGCTCGAAACCCGCCACGGGCTTGAGGTGCTCATCCCGGATGCCAACGATCGCGCCATTGTGCACAACATCATCTACCGCGAACTGGTGCAGGGGATCATCGTCCCCGCGTCACGCCAAGCCTACCGCGACGTGATCGCACGGCTCATCGAGGCAGGGCGGAAGCCATCATCCTCGGCTGCACCGAGATCTCGCTGCTGGTGGGGCCAAAGGACAGCGCGGTGCCGCTGTTCGACACCACCAGGCTGCACGCCCTCGCGGCCGTGGAGCGCGCGCTTAGATCATGATGCGTTTGGGTTGCTTCACCCAAACGCATGAACATGATCGGTAAAACAAAGGCTAGAGCGTGATGATTTTGATTCTACCCAAAATCATCACGCTCTAGCAGCCTGTCGGATTGGCCTAATTTTATGTCCCATCTTGAAACTTTCATCAATATATCGAGTAATAATTGCTCTAATATTACAATAGTCTAGTGCGATTTGGTCTAATATTTCGTCAATCGCCTGAATCCGACAGGCTGCTAGGTTATAATCCGAACGATGCGGGTTGGTAGCAGACAACGGAACAGCGCCCTTCGGCCTGCGTTAACGCCTTGTTGAGACTATTCTCACAAGGTGCTGCCATGATCCAACGCCGCTTGTTTCTTGCCACCGCGCTGAGCACGCTCACTCTCGCCTCGCTGGCGTCGGCACAGCCTTACGGCCCGCCGCCCTATCGCCCCATCCCGCCGCTGCGCGACGAGCCGGTGCCGAACCCGCGTGGCAACCGCCTGTGGGAGCCGGGTCACTGGCAGTGGAACGGGCGAGACTACCTCTGGATCAGGGGCCACGAGATAAGGCGGCGAGAGCGCTATCACAGCTTTGTGCCCGGCGAGTGGGTTCTCCGTGGCGGCAGATACGTCTGGGTCGGGGGCCACTGGGTATGAACCCGCTCCATGTCCCACTGCCGCACGTCTGGAATTCAGGCGAGATCGATGATCACCGGAACATGATCCGAAGGCTGCTCCTCGCCACGCTCACGCCGCTCTGGAAAAGCCGAAATGAGGCGCTCGGCAAGGCGAGGGGACAACAAAGCATGGTCGATCCGCAGGCCCTGATCGCGCTGAAAGGCGGCAGACTGGTAGTCCCAGAAGGTATAAACAGGCCCGGTCGGATGCAGCGCACGAATGGCGTCCGTCAGGCCAAGATTTACCAAACTTCGATATTGGGCCCGGGTGGCGGGGCGAACCAGCGCGTCGGTCGGTGACAGCGCGCCTTTCGCGTAGTCCTCATCGGTTGGCGCCACGTTGAAGTCGCCAAGGATGATGAAATCGGCATCGGCCTGCAAAAGCGCCTCGGCCCTGGCGCGCAACGCGGCCATCCAGTCGAGCTTCGCCTGGTAGCCGGCCTCGCCACCCGAATTGCCGTTGGGCAGGTAGATGCCGATCATGGTGATATCCTCCGCCACGATCTCAACATACCGGGCCTGGGGGATGTCTGGCCCGGCAAGTCCCGGCAAAGACGTGTCGACTTCCTGCACCGGAATCCGGCTCAGCGCGGCCACGCCGTTATACGCCTTTTGCCCCACCACCAGGCTGCGATAACCCAATGCCTCGAACGAAGCTGCCGGATACTGCGCCGCCTCGCATTTGATTTCCTGCAGCATCAGCACATCCGGCTGCACGCGAGCCAGCCAGCGCTCCACATGCCCTTGGCGTTGCCGAATGGAATTCACATTCCAGGTGGCGATCCGCATCAGTCGATGGAAAAGCTGGTGCCGCAACCACAGGCCGATTTCGCCTGCGGGTTGCGCACGGCAAAATGGCTGCCCATCAGGGCATCGGTGTAATCGAGTTCGCTGCCCTCCAGCAGATCCAGGCTGGCGGGATCTATATACACCTGGGCGCCCCCATGGGCGATCACCACGTCATCCTCGGCGGTTTGCCGATCAAGCTCGAACTTGTATTGGAAGCCGCTGCATCCGCCGGCCAGAACGGCCACGCGAAGCGCGCCGCCACCATTGGCCGAGGCGATCTCGGCGATGCGAGAGGCGGCGCGATCGGTCAGTCTGAACTGTGTGCTTTCCATTCTTTCAACATAGGCCAAGCCGCACCAATATTGAAGGGCCACGATTGCGGTGGTAGGCCCAACCCATGAACGCACGCGCGCCCTGGGCTGTCCGGCCCGAAACATCCCGCGGGCGGCTCCATCCGGAGCCCGAATCTCCCACGCGCAGCCCGTGGCAGCGTGACCGCGACCGGATCATCCACAGCTCGGCCTTTCGGAAACTTCAGTACAAAACCCAGGTCTTCGTCAACCACGAGGGTGATTTCTACCGCACCCGCCTCACGCACAGCATCGAGGTGGCGCAGATCGCCCGCTCCATCGCCCGCGAACTCGGGCTGGACGAAGACCTGACGGAAGCGTTGGCACTTGCCCACGACCTTGGCCACACCCCCTTCGGCCACGCCGGCGAGGAAGCTTTGTGCACAGCGATGAAACCGTTCGGCGGCTTCGACCACAACGCCCAGGCGCTGCGCATCGTAACCCTGCTGGAAAGCCGATATGCGGATTTCGACGGCCTGAACCTCACCTGGGAAACGCTCGAAGGCCTGGCCAAGCACAACGGCCCGCTCCGCAAACCGCCTGCCTATGTCGCCGACTACGACCAGAAATTCAAACTCGACCTCGCAACCCACCCCTCCGCCGAAGCGCAGGTGGCAGCGCTGGCCGACGACATCGCCTATCACAGCCACGACATGGATGACGGCCTGCGCGCCGGCCTGTTCACCATCGACGACATCGCCCATCTGCCGGTGGTGCGCGACGCTCTCGCCACCGCCAGGCGCGCCAGTTTCGACATGCCGCCGCCCCGCCTGCGCCACGAAACCAACCGCCGCGTCATCAACGCGCTGGTCACCGACCTCGTGACAGAAACCCGCGCCCGCATCGCGAAGCTGGAACCGGCGGACTCCGATGCGATCCGTCACGCCCGCACACAAATCGTGGCTTTCAGCCCGGCGATGGCGGAATCGAACGGTGTGATCAAGGAATTCCTGTTCGCCCGCATGTACCGCCACTGGCGCGTCAACCGCATGACAGCCAAGGCGCGCCGCGTCACCTCCGAAATCTTCGCCATCCTGCACGCCGCCCCCAACCAGTTGCCAGACGACTGGCGTGGCCGCGCCGGCGACGTGCCGGGCACCCAGCGCGTGGCCTCCACGGTGGCCGACTACATCGCCGGGATGACCGACCGCTTCGCACTCGACGAACATCTCCGCCTGACCGACATTTCGGTTTCCGGCTGATCACGCAAAGGCTGTTAATGACCGACAATATCTTCGCCGACATCCGCGAGGCCGTGGTGGCCGCCCTCGTGGCCATCGTGCCCGACCTGCCGCCCGAGGTGTCTGCACGGGTCGAAGTGACGCCCACCAAAGACCCGGCGCATGGCGACATGGCCACCAACGCCGCCATGGTCGCCAGCAAGGCTGCCCGCCGCAAACCGCAGGACATCGCAGCCGAGCTGGTAACAGCCTTGTCCGGCACCGGCATGATCGAAAAGGCCGAGGCCGCAGGCCCAGGCTTCGTCAATCTCACCTTGTACGCCGATGCGCTGCGCGCGCAGATCCCAACCATTCTCGAACGCGGTGAGGCCTACGGCGACAGCACCGGCGGCGCAGGCGTTCGGGTGAACGTGGAATACGTCTCCGCCAACCCCACCGGCCCCATGCATATCGGCCATTGCCGTGGCGCCGTGGTGGGCGACGCCTTGGCAAACCTGCTGAGCAAGGCAGGTTTTTCCGTCACCAAGGAATATTTGATCAACGACGCGGGCGGCCAGGTCATAGCCCTCGCCTGGGCCGCCTACTGGCGTTATCTACAAAGTGCCGGCACGGGTTTGACCGAGGAAGAATATTCAGCCCTGGTCCCCGGGGGCCTGCAGTATCGCGGCGAATACCTCATCCCGGTCGGCGAAGCCTTGTTCGCGGCCCATGGGGTAACGCTCGCCGACGACGGAAATCCCGCTGATCCCGCCTTGTGGTTCGTCACGGTCCGCGAAATGGCGCTCACCATGATGCTGGCCTCGATCCGCGAGGATCTCGACCTGCTCGGCGTGCATTTCGACGTGTTCAGCTCCGAGCGCGCGCTGATGCAAACCGGCGCCACCGACGCCACCATCGCCCAGCTGGACCAACTGGGTCTGATCTACCAAGGCACGTTGGAGCCCCCGAAGGGCAAGCTGCCGGATGACTGGGAGGCGCGCGAGCAGATGCTGTTCCGCTCGACCCAGTTCGGCGACGACGTCGATCGGCCCTTGCGCAAATCCGACGGCTCCAACACGTATTTCGCCAACGACATCTCCTATCACGCCGACAAGATCCGCCGCGGCGCCCAAATCATGATCGACATCTGGGGCGCCGACCACGGCGGCTACGTGTCGCGCATGAAGGCAGCCACAAAAGCGCTCTCCGCCAACAACGGCGTGCAGCTGGACGTCGTGCTGTGCCAGATCGTCAAAGTCCTGAAAGGCGGCGAGCCCGTCCGCATGTCCAAGCGCGCCGGCACGTTCATCACCTTGCGCGATTTGCTCGAAGAAGTCGGCCGCGACGCCGTGCGCTTCACCATGCTGACCCGCAAATCCGACGCGCAGATGGATTTCGACATCGACGCCGCCATCGCACAAACCCGCGAGAACCCGGTTTTCTACGTGCAATACGCTCACGCCCGCTGCCGCAGCGTGCTCCGGGCCGCCGCCGCCCAGATAGACACAACACCCGCCGCCCTGGCGAAGACTCCGCTCGAAAGCCTGTCGGACCCTTCGGAAATGGCGCTCATCCGCCGTCTGGCAGCATGGCCGCGCATGGTGGAGGCCGCCGCACTCGCACGTGAGCCACATAGAATCGCGTTTTTTCTCTATGACTTGGCGGGTGACTTTCATATGCTGTGGAACCGCGGACGGGAAGATACCGCATTGCGGTTCATTCAGGCCGAACGCCCCGCCGAGACGGCGGCCAAGATTGCCCTGGTGGCGGCAACCGCGGCGGTGATCCGCTCGGGGCTGGCCGTCATGGGTGTGACACCGGTTGAAGAAATGCGCTGAGCCGAGCCCGGCCAGCGCTGGGAGCAGCAAAATGCGAGACGATCTCGAAATTCCGTATCCAAATCTGAGTGGTGGGAAAAGCACGGAATACACGCCCCGGGATTATCGCGGCGCTGGCGGGATGGACCCGAACACCAGGCGCATGGCCATCATCGCCGGCGTCATCGGCGGCTCGCTGCTGCTGCTGATGGGGGTGTGGTCACTGACCGGCCATCGCCGCACCGGCATTCCGGTGATCGAGGCCGATGTTCGCCCGCTCCGCGAGCGCCCGGTGAACAAGGGCGGCCTGTCGGTCCCGGGTGCCGATGAGAACTTTGGCTCCGGTGAGGCCGAGGGCAAGCCCACCATGGCGCCAGCCCCGGAAGCCCCGGCCATCGCCGCCCTGAAAACGCGGCCCGCCCCGGTGGCAGAGGCCCCAGCCCCCGAACAACTGGCAGTGGCGCCGCGCATCGGTGCGCCTGCCGAAGCAGCCAGGCCAGGCGCGGCGGCGCCCGCCAACATCACACCGGCTGCGGTCGCGCTGGCGCCGGTCGCAAAGCCCGCCCCGACCAGGATCGCCACCGCGGCACCGGTTGTCGCCGGCGCCGGCAAGATCCAGGTCCAGCTCGCGGCCTTGCCGACCGAGGACGGCGCCAAGGCTGAATGGACGCGGCTGCAGCATCGGTTCCCCGATACTCTGGGCAAACGCAGCCCGGTCTTCACGCACACCGACCGGGACGGAAAGCAGTTCTGGCGCGTCCGCGTCACGGGGTTCGCCGAGCAGTCCGCCGCGAACGGATTCTGTGACACATTGCGTGCCCAAGGTGGAAGCTGCGTCACCGCCGGCTTCTGAGATGGGGGCCGGGGATGGACGAAGCGCGCTCCCGCCGCCCACGAAGATACCAGGCGCTGATTTTCGTCTGAACCGATGACGTGGCAGAACAGCATATGCGCTGCTCTGCCGCCATCGTCGGAATCCCTGGCCCGACCCTGAGCCGAGACACCGCCGCCATGCTGCGCGCTGCGCGACCGGCAGGCGTGATCCTGTTTGGCCGCAATGTCACAGACCGTACGCAGCTGCGTCGCCTCATTGATGCGCTGCGCGGCGTGCTGGCGCCGGAAGCGGTGCTGCTGGTGGACCAGGAAGGCGGCCGCGTCGCACGTCTGCGTCCGCCGCATTGGCCAAGCCATCCCGCCGCCGGCCTGATCGGCGCGCTGTATGCAAAAAACCCCGAAGCTGGCCTGCGTGCCGCCTGGCTCACAGGCGCGCTGATCGGCCTCGACTGCGCCGAAATGGGGCTCGATGTGGTCTGCGCCCCGGTGCTCGACCGCGTCCTGCCGTCGCGGTCAGACGTCGTGGGCGACCGTGGCTATGCCGAAAATCCGGAAACGGTGGCAGTGCTCGGCCGCGCCGTGGCGCAGGGGCTGCTGGCCGCCGGTGTCCAGCCCGTCATCAAGCATCTGCCCGGCCACGGTCGCGCCCGCGTGGACAGCCATCTCCATTTGCCGATCGTGTCCGACAACACCGACGACGATTTGCTCCCATTCCAGCGAAATGCCGACCTGCCCTGGGCGATGACGGCGCATATCGTGTTTCCGGATTGGGACCCGACGCACCCGGCCACACTCTCGCCAAAGGTAATCGAGCGGATCATTCGCGGCGCGATCGGCTTCAAGGGCGTGCTGGTGTCCGACGATCTCGCCATGCATGCCTTGATCGGCACTCCCGGTGCCCGCGCGGCACAGGCGCTTGCGGCGGGCTGCGACCTTGCTATGTACTGCACCGGTGATGCTATTGGAAACGCGGATATCTTCGCGAATTGCTCCGCACTCAGCGATGCTACCGTGTCCCGATTGGGGCTTGCATGCACTCAAGTATGTCACAGCCGCTTGACGCTCGATGCTAACGCACTTTCGGCCGAAAGGAATTTACTTCTTCCATGATCTCTATGGTTCTGTCTCTCGCCATCGCGGTGATACTCGCCATCACGCTCCACGAAGCCGCGCATGGTTATGCCGCATGGGCTCTGGGAGACGATACCGCCAAAAAGCTCGGCCGTCTGTCGCTGAACCCAATAGTTCACGTAGATCGCATGGGCACCATTGTCCTGCCGGGATTTTTACTCGCCTCACAACTACTATTTACCGGTCATATTTCATTTCTGTTCGGATGGGCCAAGCCCGTGCCGGTGGCGGCTTGGAAATTTGCGCACCCACGCCGCGGAATGATGATAGTTGCGGTGGCGGGACCGGCGATGAACTTCCTACTCGCTTGGTTGGCAGCAGTGGCAATTTACGGTTTGGACATCCTGCCCCAGGGCGCCAGCAAACTGGCCGAGGACTTCCTTAACGACTTCATTTTGGTCAACCTTGTGCTTGGCCTTTTCAACTTGCTGCCCATCCCGCCCCTAGATGGCGGACGCATCGTCGTGGGACTGCTGCCGGAGCGACTTGCGATGGCCTGGGCGAAGGTGGAGCGGTTCGGCATCGTCATCGTGCTGCTGCTGGTGTTCCTGATCCCGGAGGTCGCTCGCAGCATGGGAACACCATTTAACCCAATACAGGACACGCTGAACCGGATCTTGCCCTGGGCGAGTGATTGGGTGCTGAGATTGTCGGGCCATGGTCAGTTCTCCTGAACCATCCTCCATCGCAGATGCAGACCGGCTGGTGCTGCATCTGCAAGGCTTCGAGGGTCCACTGGACTTGCTGCTCGACCTTGCCCGGCAGCAGAAGCTCGATCTGGCCACCATCTCCATCCTCGATCTGGTCGATCAATTTCTAAGCGTGATCGAAGGTGCGAGGCGCGTGCGGCTGGAACTGGCGGCAGACTGGCTGGTAATGGCGGCCTGGCTCGCCTGGCTCAAATCCCGCCTCTTGCTGCCGCCCGGCGAGGCCGCGGCCGAGGAAGGCGAACTGGCCGCCGAGGCGCTGGCCGGGCGGCTGCGCGATCTGGCGCGGGTGCGCTCGCTTGCGCAATGGCTGGGCCAGCAGAACCAGCTCGGCCAGGATGTTTTTGCTCGTGGCATGCCGGAGGATCTCACCGAGACCGACCGCTCCAAGCTGGCGCTGGATATCACCGGACTTTTGCGGGCCTTCCTGGTGGCGATCAGGCGCGCCAACGCCACTCGCATCTATCGCCCGCGCCCGGTGCAGCTCTGGTCGGTGCAGGACGCGCTGGCACGTCTGGCCGCGTTGCTCGGCAGCCTGCCCGATTGGTCCGAGCTGTCCCTGTTCCTGCCGGACGATATCGGCTCGCCCCTGCAACACCGCGGTGCCCTGGCAGCGGCCTTGCTTGCCGGGCTGGAGATGGCGCGCAGCGGCCACCTGCATCTGCGTCAAGACGACGCGTTCGGACCCATTCTGCTACAAACCGGATCACGCGACGAGGACGGACAATGACCGGCGCAGCGCAGGTTTTGCAAGACGATGTCCGGCTGGCCGAGGCGTTGGTCTTTGCAAGCGCGCAGCCGGTGCAATCCAGCGCCCTGCTGCGCTCGCTGTCGCCCGAAGCCGATCTGGATGCCGTAATGGCGGCGTTGCAATCCCTCTATGCCGGGCGTGGGGTGGAATTGGTGCAGGCCGCCGGCGGCTGGCAGTTCCGCACCGCCCCCGATCTGGCCCCACGCCTGCGCCGCGTCATCGAGGTGCCGCGCCGGCTGCCGCGCGTGGCGATGGAAACCTTGGCGATCGTGGCCTACCACCAGCCCGTCACCCGGCCCGAAATCGAAGAGATCCGTGGCGCCAGCCTGTCCCAGGCGACGATGGATGCCTTGCTGGACGCCGGGCTGATCATGCCGAAAGGCCGGAAGGAGGCACCGGGGCGGCCAACGCTCTGGGCCACCACCGAATCTTTCCTGGCACAATTCGGCCTGTCCGACCTGCGCCAGCTCCCGCGCCGGGAGGATCTGCTGATCGACCCGGATGCGCACCCGCAGGCAACGCGCCTTGCGAACCCGCCGGCATCTGGCCTTGCGGACCCGCCGGCATCGGATGTCGCCGATATCTGAGCAGGCCTGTCCAGGCGATGCCGGGTTTCCTATCTCATGGCTTTCCTGCTAGCTGACGGTCGTAGGAGCACCACACCCATATGTTCGGACTCGACTGGACCGAGATCGCCCTGATCGGCGTGGTGGCACTCATCGCCATCGGGCCGAAAGACCTGCCGATCGCCATCAAGACGATGGCCGGCTTCGTCAAGAAGGCGCGCCGCATGGCCGGCGACTTCCAGGGCCACGTGGATGAAATGGTCCGCGAAGCGAACCTGCACGAAGTGCGCGACCAGATCAGCCAGCTCAAGAATTTCGACATCAAGGGCGAGATCGCCAAGGCGGTCGACAGCGACGGGTCCATCCGCGCCGCCATGAACGAAAACCCGCTGGCCCCCGGCTACACGCCATATACGCCGCCGGCCGAGGACACCGTCGTGGCCGAACACGCGGCCTATCCCGCCGACGGCATGGCCGAGGCCACAATCGCCGAGGCGCTGCCCGCCCCCTCCTTCATTCCGCCAACTTCGGATATCGTGGCGCCCGCGGTGCACGTGCCGGCCCCGCCGCCGCCGGCCCCGCCCGCCTTCGTGCCGCCCGCCTTCGTGCCGCCCGAAGCCGGCGCCATCCACCACTCCGCGTAATTCAACCCGTATCAAGACACAGGAATTCCGTGGCCTCCACCGAGACTGAAGACCAGATCGACGACAAGCCGATGCCGCTGCTCGATCACCTGATCGAGCTGCGCCGCCGCCTGCTGTGGTCGATCGGCGCGTTCCTGATCTGCTTCTTCGCCTGCTATTATTTCTCAGAGCAAATCTTCTCGTTCCTGGCCGAGCCGCTGGCCAACGTGCTGGAAGCCCAGGGCGGCGGGCGCCGCCTGATCTACACGCATCTCACCGAAGCGTTCTTCACCTACATCAAGGTGGCCTTCTTCGGCGCCGCCTGCATCGCGTTTCCCATCATTGCGTCCCAGATCTGGATGTTCGTGGCGCCGGGCCTGTATCGCAGCGA